>JBEIGR010000292.1:0-6911 GCA_040381795.1 Verrucomicrobiaceae bacterium
GCCCGCCGTGCTCCAGCTTCATCATGCGCCCTTCACCTTCGGCAAGAGCGCCATGGATTCGCTGAACAACAGCATCGCCCTCGAAATGTGCGCTCAGATGGCTTTGGGAAGTTACTCGCTGAATCCTTCGCTTGCTCCCATTCCTTACCACATCCTCGAAAAGCACCGCTTGCGGAAGCACGGCCCGGGGGCCTACTACGGGCAGAAGTGAATACAAGCTGGGTAAAGCATAGAAGACGGTTCAAATCCGCTATCTGGATTTCTGGCGAGCCTCTTCGATGATGGCTGCTGATAAGCGAAAGCCAGAGGCCTGTAATAAACCCAAGGCGTCTTCAAACTGGATATACCCTCGCCTCCCCGCTTCAGCGACGATGGCCATCGTGCCGCTGATGGAAAGTCCAAGGGCCTTCGCCACGGCGCGTCCACGGCGTTCATCCAAAATCAGAGAAGCCTTCTGACGATGCTCCCAAGCCAGAGAAATGGCAGATGCCTCGCCTGCACCGAGCGATGCTGTCTCCAGAAGGAGCTCGGACGGATCGGGCACGATCCTCAGCCAAGCGGGAGGTTGTGCGATCCATCGGCGTAATTCGTCAGGTGCTCCTGCATGAGCGCATTCCCTTTGAATGGAGGCTGTGATGACCACTGAAGGAAAGAGCTTCGGTAAAATGGGCATTATGCCTGCCTCTGCCAGAGCCGAAAGAGCCGAGGTATCGCTGATGACGAGCATTCAGTTCGCCGCAGTGAGATGTTGAAGACTCGCAAAATCAGCGCGGAAATCCTCGACCGTGGTTCCTGGCCAGACTCCCAGCCTTGAAAGGACAGCCTGGGCTTCCCAGCGTGATTCGAGACCCAACATGCCGCGTACCTGCTCCAATGAAAGGCAGTCCTGCTCATAGGCTTTGGCCGCGAGCGTCTCCATGGCGGCACGGCTGAGGCTGCCAAACTTCGCCACCAAAGAATGGGAGACTTCTTCTGGAATGTCCAAGGTCACAGTCATGCGGTGCTTTACCATAGGCCACTGACGGTCGCAACTCGGCGAAGATCTGAAAGTAGCCCGAAGTGGATGGAGCGGCCTGTTTTTAGGCCTTTGGAGGCATACGGAAGGGGCGAACTGAAAGTAGGACCGAAAGCTCTTCAGTCCTCGACCCGTGCCCGCCAGTCGGCGGAATTCGCACGCAACTCAGGCGCATACATGGCGCTGACTTGGGTGGGTAGGGCGGTGAAGCAGCCGGGAGTCTCGGCACGGACGAAGTAGTGTAGTCTGTGCGTTCCTTGGCGTAGGTGCTCGATGTAGAGGCAGACTTTTTCATCGCGGAATTCTTGGTAGCAAGGCAGGTCGTCCCAGTTCCAGCCGCTGCGCACGCTGACGGTTTCAAAACCTGCGGGTTTAAAGTCTTCGACGAGCAGGTACTCCGCATCATGCTTGGTTTTGAGCGTCAGTTCGACCTCCACCAGATCGCCGGAGCGCAGCGGTGTGTCACTGGTGATTTCGGTGCGCTGGTCGTTTTCGAGTCGGAAGAAGCGGCGCTGTGTCTGGATGTCGAGTCCGGTGGCAGGCAGGGATTCTTCCTGGCTGAAAAGCGTGAGAGCAGCGCTGGCGTAGAGCGGCGCGGAGCCGGTCTTGCGGACTTCAAGCGTGTGGGGGCCAGTGGGTAGTTCGGCATCGCTCAACGTGAGCACATGACCGGCGGATAGGAGGTTGGAGGCGTCCAGATGCACGCGGGAGTGCGTCTTTCCATCCAGCACGAATTCCAGATCGAGCTGCGGCATGGTTTCACGCGTGGCTCGGAGGTATTCGCTGAGCGCGTGGATGACGGTGGCGGTGTCCCGCGTGCTGTTCCAGTGCGTAGTGTGGCGGCGACTCTGCACGAGGTATTTCACCACGCGCGGCGCGAGCGGATCGGCGGGATTTGCGGCGAGGAGTAGGCGCAAAAAGGTGGCCTGGGTTTCGATGGGATCGTTTTGCCAGAGCCAGCGGTCTTCAGTCGGCAGTTTGAGCCATGCGGTCTGCGTGGCTTCGTCTTGCTGGAGGTGCTGCTTCAAATTCCGCAGGCACATGTCCCTGCGCTGCACCTCTTTAGCGTGATGGCAGACGAGTCCGAGCAGCGCGAGCATCTGGCGGCTTAAAGCGGCGCGGTTTTCGTAAAGTCGCGTGCGCATGGCGGCATCGGCCTTCTTTTCGGGGAAGAGCGCGGCGTGGACGAGCATGTCGGTGTCATCAATTCCGGCTTTGTGATGGTGGTTGTCCTTTGGCAGAGCCATACGGTGCAGCGAGTTTCCTTCATGAGATACGAGATGATCAACACCATGCTCGATGAGTTCATCGGTGCCGCTTTGACCGGCATGGCGGGCGAGTTGCAGGCCGCGCACGATGAGGGCGGTCATGTGTGGCGAGGTGTCACGTGCGCCGGGGAACCAGCTCCAGCCGTCGTACTCGCTGCGCATGTCACGCAGACGTTCGAGGCCAGTGCGGGCGAGTTTGGCGGTTTTGGCGGGTGTGTAGTCGGGGTGTTGGAGTTTGAGTTGTTTGAGCAAATCGACGGCCACCACGGCGGGCACGAAGCGGTTGAGTGTCTGCTCGGCGCAGCCGTGCGGGTAATCGATCAAAGGTGGCAAGGCATCGAGGATGAGCGGCACGAGCGATGGCGTGTAGCGCAGCTCGTAGCGGGTGGAGTCGGCGCGGCGGGCCGCAGGCACGTCAAAGCGCTGGGTGCGGGTGTTTTCGGCGGCGCTGAGGGAGAGGGACTGCGTTTCGACGCGTTCTGCACCGCGCACACGCACGGGGAAAGTCAGCTCCATGCCGTCGCTGCCGGCCTGTGAGCGGCTGGAGACGCGGATTTTGGCCTCACCGGCGGTTTTGGCCCGCACACGCCATTCGAGACGTTTTTCGCTATGTGGCGGCATCTCGGCTTTTTGCGGGGAAAGCGGCTCCACAGGCTCCAGCGTGCCGTTTTCGAGTTCCAGCGTCGTTTCGACCGTTTGCGCGGTGGCGTGGTCGTTGTGGACGATGGCGGAGAGCAGCACTTCGTCCTTCTCGATGAAGAATCGCGGTGCCTGCAATCGCACGAGCAGGTCTTTGCGTGTGATGACCTCCACCGCAGCCTCGCCGACTTGCGCCTGCGGGCCGAGCACCCAGGCTTTGAGCTTCCAGGTGGTCAGATTGTCCGGGAACGGGAATTCGATCTCTGCGGTGCCATCCGCCCCCGTGGCCAAATCCTGACGCCACACCGCGCTGTCCGCGAAGCGACTGCGGATCATGAGCGCGATCTCGGCTTCATCGGGGGCGGCAGCAGCAACGGGGGCAGGAGGTGCTGCTGCACTTGCTGCATAAGCGGGGAAATCGAGGCCGTGCTTCCAGCCTTGGTATTCTTCCGCTGCGTCGAGCCATCGTTGTTTGTCCCGCTCGTCATCGAGAAACACACGAGCCTCCAAATCACGCAGTGTGTCCTGAAAGCTGCCGACGTCTGCGTTTTCCCAGGCCCAGAAGTGTTTGCGGATGTCGGCGATGTTGGAGCCGCCGGAGATGTATTCGAGGGACTTGTCGTAGCCAGTGAGCACAACGCGAGCTGGGAGTGCTTTGCCAGTGGCGTCGCGAGTGACCAAACGCACACGGCAGGTATCACGAGGGCTGTGGGTGGTGGAATCCGGCGTCAGCTCGACTTTAGCGATGTGCTGCGAGGGCGGAACGAGGATGTTACCGCCGGTTTCGTGTTTGCGGCCATCACGCAGTGAGTAAGCGGACCAAGGAACATTCGGCTGATCGGCGGCGCGGAGAGTGAAGCGGTGCTCAGCGGTGTTTTGGGCGATTTGGAGCACCTCCGGCTGGTCGTGGATGAACAAGACGACGCTGCTGGCGGGCTTTTCGGCGTGGATGAGCATGCGCACCTCCTCGCCGGGTTGATATTCTTTTTTCTCGACCTCGATTTGCAGGCCGGAGAAGCCGCCAGGGGCAATTTTGGCATCATTTCCGTGGGCGGTGAGTTTTTGCGTGTGTTTCACCTCGCGGCCTTTTTCGTCCTTCAGAGCGAGTTCGAGGCGGTAAAGGCCGCTTTGAGGCAGTGGGAGCTGAAAAGATGACTTGGCAGGCAAATCGACCGCGAAGTCAGCCATGCGTTTTTCACCGAGGAAGATGCTGAGACTGCCCATGGCCTTGACGATGGCTCCTGCGGCGCTGTGGGCGCTGATGTTGAGCTGGGCATTCGTTCCCGTGACATACCAGCCGCGATCTGTGTCGATCCGCGGCTCAAAGGGCTGCTTCACCGCCAAAGCACTGCCATCTCCCGCGATGACGCGGCGGGAGGCATCGGTGACTTCGGCGTGAAGGGTGTAACGATGATTTTGATCTGCCTTGGAGGTCGGCACTCGCACTTTGAACTCTCCATTCGCATCGAGCTTGCCTTCGCCTGTCATTTCAGGATCGCGATAACGATGCCCGTGACTGGCCTGTTCGTTTTGGTAGAGCCAGTCCCATGGCGTCGGTGGCTGCCATTGATCGTGATGATCGGCTCTCTGCACGGTGTAGCCCACCTTGGTGCCTTTCACCGCGCCGCCGAAGTAGTAATCGGCACGGATGGTGAACTCGATGTCCTCGCCTTGGAGCACAGGAGCGGCGGGTGGCGTGATGTTCACGGCGAACTCGGGCTTTTTGTATTCTTCGACGCGGAAGTGGATTGTTTCGGTAAGTGGGCGACGGCCTTCGAAGCGGATTTGGATCTGGTAGTCACCGAGCGCGGCGTGCTCGGCGAGGGTGATGGAGCCTTGGAGGGCACCGTGAGAATCGGTGGTGAGTTCTTGCTCGCTGAGCGTGTCGTCACGCGGGCCAGTGAGGGTCACCTGGCAGTCTCGGCCAGCGTAAGCATTTGTTTTGAGTTTCGGATCATAGCCGACTCGCCGCGCCCAGGCATGCCAGTTCACCTTCTGACCTGGGCGATACACCGGACGGTCGGTGACGATGAAGAGGCGGCTGCGCTCGATTGGGTCTTCGCCGTACGGCCCGCGGATGTCGTCAAAGCCGAGGTGCGTCTCCCGCCCGTCGGCGAGCTGGCTGCTGGCGAGCCAGGTGTATTCCTCAAAGATCGAGGAGGGCACGATGGCGGTGCCGTCTGGGCCGGTTTTCACGCTGTGGCGGCGTGTGAGCTGCTTTTTCTTTTCGTAGTCGTAATAGAAACCGAAGAGGCGCAGCTCCGCTCCTGCGATGGGTGAGCCAGTGATGGCATCGGCGAGGAAGTAGTGCATGCCCTGGCGCATCTGCGTGGCGACGAGGGCGATGGACTCGATCCACAGGACGCAGCGTGCTTTATGATTGCCGGGGAGCGTGGCTTCCACCCAATAAGCACCGGCCTCGCTCAGCGGTGTGGGCACTTTCACGGTGCTCTCCTCGTGGCCTGCCGCTGGCTGCAAATCCATGCGCCACTCCGCGACGGGTTTGCTGAGGTATTTCTCCGCGCCCTTGAGCAGCAGGCGGGTGCCAATGCTTCGCATGTGGATGAGCGAATCTTTAGGGATCTTTTCAGGATCTGGGAATTCACTTTCTGCGGCGACGCTCAGCCGACTCTCTGACTCCGCGAGGATGCCTGCGACGTCGATGCGGCGTGCGGTGAAGCTGACTTCTTTGCCGTTGCGGAAGATGAATTCGAGCGTGGCTTTTTGACCTGCGACCTGCGGCGGATGGCCGAGGAAGCGGCCGTAGGCTCCCGTGAGCATCTCGATGTCTTCACGCATCCATTTCGCCTCGTCATTGGAGGCTGTTTTGAGCCACTCACGCATCTCCGCGACGAGCGCGGGGCGCTGCTGGCGATGGAGAAGCTCTTCATGGATGCCTCCTCGTGCCTGGTCTTGCAGTTCATCGAGTTTCAATCCGCTAGGAAGCACTCGCTCGTCCTTCGGAGCACTCAAGAAAGCGCGGAAGAGCGGCAGGCAGTCGAGTTCGGCAGGAGTTTCGATTTTGATCTCGCGAAGAGAGGCATGAATCAATTCGCCCCACAAGGTACCCATGACGCTTTCATTGCCCGGCGCGAGGCGTGCGATCTGATCGAGCAACCAGCGAATGCGCTCGCCATCGTTCTTGGCGGCATCCCAGCTCGCGGGGATGATGAAGAGGACGGGCTTGCCGCTGTCATCGGTGGGGTAGGTGTCGTCGTGGCGGTAGAAATAAAAAGGATCGCGGCTGGCCGGCCCGGAGGGGGTGGTGATGTCTGTGAGCGCGGTAAAATCCTCCGGACCCATTTCGCCACGGGCCGTGAGCGCCTCATAGAGTGCCCAGAGGACTTCGGCACGCTCCTGCGGTGGAGCTTTGGCGCTGCTCGGCAATGCGGCGACGAGAAGTTGCATGCCACGGATGCGCGGCTGGTGCTGCGTTGCCGCCAGCAGCACGCGATGGTTCTGAGGATGCAGCTTGGCCACGGCGTCTGCGGTTCCACGCAGCTCGTCTTCGGCATTCAGATGGGCGAGGGAGGCGGAAAGAATGCTCAAAGCATCTGCGGCTGTCTGCGCTGCTGTTTTCGGCGAGAGGACGAGCGGGGTGAGCAGATCGGCGGCTTCGCGGTGATTGCCATCGGCGGCGAGGCGGCGGGCTTTTTCGAGCGACTGCCCGGAAAGCAGTGAAAGGGACAAGAAGAGAAAAAGCAGCGCCTTCATGGTGGATGCGATCAAGCTACTCGACGAGAGGCCGAGCGGAAAAGACAAAAGGTGGCAACTTTTGAGAACCTAGTCAGGACGCCGTCGCTTCTTCGTGAGCCTGCATCAGCTCTTCCTGATGCTTGAAGTAGGCCGCCAGGATGTCGTCGAGTTGGGCGAGGCTGGCGACGTGGCTGAAGTGCTGGCGGAGCCATTTGCCGCCGGGGATGGACTTGGTGTAATTCATGAGGCGATTGCGCATGCTGCGGATCATCTCGAATTCGCGGCCTCGGCCA
>JBEIGR010000293.1:0-6899 GCA_040381795.1 Verrucomicrobiaceae bacterium
CCGCTGCTGCCACGAGAGGCGGCCTGCCGCTCCAGTGTGCCAGTGAGATGATGCAGCGCACTGCTGGCCCCAATGGGCTCCGGCTTGAGGAGCTGGGCGAGGATGGACTCAGGCGAGTTCGCACGCACGTAAGGCAGGCGGGCGATGGTGGTGAGATCCTTCTCGGCGGGGCGAAGAAGTGAAGACGTGGCAGGCTGAGGAGCGGGCGGGGCCGTGAAGGGTGAGGGCTGCGGCGGTGGAGCCTGCCGAAGCGGCTGTGAGGCCGGTCTGAAGGGCGATGGCAACGCTGCAGAGACGGGCGCTGGAGCCTGCGGCGGCGGCGCGATGAGCTGACGCGTCTGCGCATGCATGGGAGGACTGCCATAGCTGGTGGCGGCGCTGCGCGTGGCCATTTCACGATCAAAATTCGGCGGCGTGGCGGTCTTCGGCTTGAGCAAACCTGGCAGATGATCTTCGCCGAGGCCCCAGCAGATGGGCAGACCGATGAGGCTTAGGCCAAAGAGCATCGCGGCAGCAACAGCGGCAAGGGGTTTGCTCGGCTTCACAGGGTTTTCAGGCGGCACGGCACGATCGGCGACGCGGAGGAGACCACTGCCACGGAAATTGCCGGTGAGCGTGGCATTGCTGCGGCGTTGCTCGATCTTTTCATACATCTCACGGTTCAGCCGTGCCTCATCGCGCAGCATGTTGAGCTGCACATTTTTGCCACCGGCATCCACGGCGATGCCTTGAGCAGACGCGAGCTGGCTTTGGATATCCGTGATCTGACGCTGCTGCGTTTTCACCTCCTCTTGGATCATGTAAACGACGGATTTGACCGCCTTGTCGAGTGCGGCCTGTAGCGTCGCGATCTCATTGTCGAGGGCAATGATGGCGGGATGGCGGCGGCCGAGCTGCGGGAGTGAGGAACGCGAGGCGAGCTTCGCATCGAGACCCCTCCGCGTTTCGGAGACGGTGGGGTTTTCGGCGACGAGCTTCACATCGAGCATGCTGTGACCCGCAGCGAGAGTTCCGTTGAGGCTTTGGGAATCATTCTCCGCCCGCGTGAGGCGCACGCGGGCATCCGTGAGGGCTGCATTAAGCTGGCGCACACGCTCGCCGGAGACGTCCTTGCTTTCGACGTCTTCGAGGATGCCGTTGGCGCGGCGGTATTCAGCGAGTTTCCGCTCCGATTCGTGGAGTCGCTGAAGCAGCTCCTTGGACTGCGTTTGCAGGTAATCGGAAGCGTCCTCGCTGAGCTTGGATTCGTTTTCGCCGACGTATTCGATGTAGAATTCAATGTAACGGTTCGCGAGGTTGGCGACGAGTTCGGGATCACGATCACGGGCCTGCACGCGGAGGACGTGGGATTCTTTGAGTGGCTCCACGGCGATGTTGCTGGAAAGCAGTTCGATGAAGGTCTCACGGGCTGGAGCCGGTGTGCCGGGTTGGTAGAGGCCGAGGAGTTTGAGGAGCTGGTCTTTGCGTCCGAGCGTTTCGGACTCACGCCTGGCGATGGACTCGATGGCTGTCTGCGGGTAGTGATCCGCGAAGTATTCCAGGAAGCGCCTGGAGGTCATCTCCGTGCGGTGGTTGTTGATGAGCATGGGAGCGCTCAGATCGGAGACGATGCTGCTAGAGACACCATCGAGGCCGAAGGGATTGTCCGTTTTGAGGCTGAGGAGGATCTGGGACTCCGCCTGATAGATCTTCATGCC
The DNA here is from genome assembly GCA_040381795.1 of Verrucomicrobiaceae bacterium. Taxonomy (GTDB): domain Bacteria; phylum Verrucomicrobiota; class Verrucomicrobiia; order Verrucomicrobiales; family Verrucomicrobiaceae; genus Prosthecobacter. The sequence continues at coordinate 1,698 of JBEIGR010000293.1, forward strand.
CATCCCGAGATAGACAAAAGCGAGAAGGCCAACCGTGCCCCCGACGAGCGCCCCGATGAACCAGCGCTTGCGGACATAGCGCACGAGATCCGGGATGCTGATGAGCGGCTGCACATCAAACTCACCCGGCTGCATGGGCGGCAGGAAGGCGTGCGGATCAAAAACAGGCGAGATGCCAGCGTGATATGCCACAGGTGCCTGCAACCCAGAACTCGGCACCATCGGCACCAGCGTCCGCGTAGGCGCGAGCGCCAGAGCGGCTCCAAAGCCGCTATGGCTCGGGTATCCTGGGACGCTGTAAGGGATGGCCATTTGAAGAAGTGGAGTGGTGGGCAGTGGTCAGTGGACGGTGACCGGGAGGGCTGAGCACGGCGCACTGCCTACTGCCCACTGTTCACTGGCTACCGGTCTTTTAAGCTGCATGGCGCGGAGGATGATGTCGTTCACAAGGCGGACATCGAAGACATCGGCGGCGAGCTGGCGGCTGCTCTGACCGTGAAGAGCGATTTGCGTTGGGTTTTCGAGGTAGAAGGCCATCGCGGCTTCGACGGTTTCGATGCTTTGCGCAGCGCAAAGGAAGCCGTTTTCACCTTCCATGAGACTTTCGGAGGATTCGCGTTGTTTTTCGCCTTTGGCGGTGAGTTTGACGCATTCCTTGGCACCGACGGAATTCGTGGTGATGACAGCGCGGCCAGTGGCGAGAGCTTCCAAGGTGGCATGAGGCACGCCTTCGCGATACCAGGTGGGCAGGCAGAAGATGTGCATCGTCTGGATCAGGCTGGCGACATCCTTGACCATGCCGTGATGCGTGAGCGTGCCCTCGGCGACCCATTGCGCGACTTCGCCTTCTTCGACGCGGTTCGGATTCGGATCAAAGGGGCCGATGAGATGAAATTCGGCATGCGGGAAGCGTGCGCGGATACGACGTGCGGCTTCGGCAAAGACGCGGACGCCTTTGCTGATGAGCAAACGGCTCACGAGGCAGAAGCGCACGGTTTTCGGCGTTTCGGTGATCGGCGCATGCGGGAACTCGTCGAGATTCACGCCGCTACCGGCGGTGACATGCACGGGGACACCTTTGGGCAGGAGGTTCAGCTCGGTGAAGAGCTGCCGGTCATCCTCGTTTTGCATGAAGATGACATCGGCACGGCGCAGCGCAAAGCGGTGAAGAGCCTTGGAAATGGCAGAGAGGATCTTTTGCTTCCACGTCACCGGTTTGACGAAGGTGAAGCCGAGGCCGGGAAGCAAAGAGTAGATCTTGGGCACACCGGCGAGGCGTGCGATGGGGCAGCCGTAGAGCACGCTCTTGATGGTGTAGGCGAAGAGCGCCTCCGGCTTTTCAGAGCGGAAGAGGCGCCACATATCGAGCCAGGTATCGAGATCGCGGCGGGGATTGATCTGCGAGCGCACCATGCGGATGGCGCGGTGCTTGCCACCGAGGCTCTTCATAAATTCACGCACATGCGGATAGTCCTCCGCGGCGCTGGTGGTGACCTCGCAGCCATGCGCGGCGAAGTCGCGAATCAGATCACCACGATGGTAGATGAGCGTGTTGGCATCAGCGGTGAGGACGACGACTTTTTTCATGGTTTCACTCCTTTCGCTTCGGCGGTTTGGCGGCGCACAGTGGCCTTCTCGATGAGGCTGGCGAGGGTGGTTCGGGCTTCGAGCAGGGCGGGAAGGTTGTCATCCCAATCGCCAAAACCACGCGCAAAGGTCTCGGTGAGCTGGCGGGCCTTTTCTTCGAGGCCCAGCTCGCGGGCGAGCATGAGGTAATCGTAGTCTTCGACGGCTTCACGCAGCCATTTGAGCCTGATGGAGGCCACCGGAGCATCGCGACCATGGCGTTCCTTGGTGGCGGGATAGATGAAGAAGCCATCGCCATTGTAGGTGTGGCCTTCGGCATCGTTTCGGAAGGTGCCGGCATCCTTCCATGGATCGACGCCATCGGCGATGTAGAGCGTGTCCCAGTACGTGAAGCCGGTGATGCCATGCTTGGGGAAAAGCCACGAGGTGAGGCGGTGATTGATCGCGGGATAATCGGTGCACCAAACGGGCGAGTGACTGTTTTTGAAGACCTGGGGATGGTTGTGCGCCCGATCCCAACCTTCGGAGTTTTGCACGAGGGCGGCATAGCCCCACACTTCCTCGCCGGCCTGACGACGAGCGAAGATCTCATGCGAGCCGCCGGCCCATTCCATGTCATCCCAGATGCTGCTGAAGTGGGCGGACCAGATGTCCACGCTGCCATGCAGCTTGCCCCAGGCAGCTTTTTCCGGCGCGGGCTGCTCGGTGACGAGCAACGGCACTTTCACGCCGTGCTTCTTTTCCACCTCGTTGAAGAAATCACCCCATCGGCGCACGGTGGCGTAGGCATCGGCATCATTCGGCTCGTCGAGATCGCCCATGATGACGTAGCCGCGACCTGCGCAGCGGATCTTTGCCAAGATGCGGGCATAGGTGGCGACGTGCTCCATCGCGGCTTCGCGATCTTTGCCGAGCGGGTCTTTGAAGGGCCAATCCGGCCAGATGGGGATGCTGATGGTGCTGGCGTGGCGATGCAGCAGTTGCTTGCGCAGCGAACGCTCGATTTTTTCCTCGTTGAGGCTGCCGTCGGGATCGGGAAGCGCCCCGTGGATCTGATCAATGGCTAGGCGATGCCGGGCGAGCACATCGTAGTATTGATTGAGGAGCTGGGCGTGCTCGAGCGAGAAGCGGGAGCCGTCATACTCAAGGCCATGAACCTGCGAGACGCGGCGCGGCGTGGTCATGATGGAGGTGCGCAGACGCGGCACGACGGGCAAATCGAAATTCCAAACATGCAGCGTGAAGTTCGCCGTGAGGCTGGTGCCATCGGCGAGACGAAAACGCAGCGTGCCTTTGTAATCACCGGCGGCGGCGTCGTAAGGCACGAAGACATCCACCCAGAAGGGCTGGTTCGTCGATTCGACCTCGGGATGCGGCTCGGCGGGCATATCGAGCGGCAGCAGCGCATCGGGATACTCGCCCGGAGGCAGCGGGGCATTCATCGTGCTCTTGCTGACGCGGACGTAGTGCTCGTGAAAAATCTCCGGCGCTGGCAACGCGGTGCCGGATTCATGCAGAATGGTGGCGGCATCGACATCGACCTGCTTGAGCTGTGCTGGTGAAGCGTGGATGATGGCTTGCAGCGGCTCCCATTCGCCACGGGCGGCATGCAGCTTGAGGTTCTTTGCCGGGCGCGGCTTTTCCTCGCGGGAGACCCGCGTCATGCCATCCACCAGCCAGATGGCGGGCGCTGCCGGCGCTCCGAGAGCGATGGCAAGGCCGAGACAGAGGATGGCGCTGAAGGTGCGGGTCATTGTTTAAGGTGGAGGAGCTGCGAGTAAGTCTCCGCGTATCGTTGAGTGGCACGAGCGATGGTGAACTGCTCGATCACCCGCTGACGCGAGGCCTCGCCGATCTGATAAAGCGTGGAGGCATCGAGCGTGGTGGTGGCCTGCCAGGCCTTGGCAAGGCCTTCCGCATCATGCAGCGGCACGGTGTGGCCCACGGCATCGAGCAGGCGGCCGCAATCACCCGCCTCGGTGGTGATGCAGGGCACGCCGCAGGCCATCGCTTCCATGACAGTCATGGGGCAGGCCTCGGTGCGAGACGAGAGCGTGAAGACATCGAAGGCCGGATACAGGTTCCAAGGATCGGCGCGGAAGGGCACGAAGCGCACCTGCGAGCGATTTGGAATGGTAGCGAAGGCTTCGCGTTCTGTTTCGCTCAATTCGACCTCGAGACCGCCGCAGAGCACGAAATGCGCCTCGGGCATTTTTTGCTGCAAAAGGGCTGCGGCACGGAAAAAGGTGGATAGATCCTTCATCTCATGAAAACGGCCTACATAGCCGATCAGAGGTGCGCCATCGGGTATGCCCAGCTCGGCACGCGTGGCGGCGCGGGCATGCTCGGAAGGGCGGAAGCGGCTGGCATTGATGCCATTGGGTACCCACAGCATCTTTTTGCGCGGGTAGCCCATCTTCACATGGTCATCGATGGCGGCAGCGGAGCAGGAAAGGATGCGCGAGGGAATGAATTTCGAGCTGAGGCCGAGGGCACGGCGGAAGAGGGCGCTCTTTGCGGCGCTCTCGCCCGGATTCCGATGAATCTCGCGGCAGTGAACGCTCCACAGCACCTTTTTGACACCGGCAATGCGGGCCAGCCAGCCGCCGACGAGATCCGCATGATGCATCCAGGTTTGCATCACATCCGGCCGCTCGGCGTGGAGCACCATGCGCAGGCGGGCGAGCGTGCTGCGGCTCAGATACGCCTGGCCTTCGAGGTCGTGCAAAGCTGCACCGGCATCACGGAGGCGCTTCGCGGCATGCGGCCACGGGCTGGCATTCACGGCCACGACGACCGTGCGAAATTGGGTAGGATCGAGCGACTCGACGAGGTTCACCAGCATCGCCTCCGCACCGCCTCCGCCGATGCTGTAGGTGAAGTGCAGGATCGTGGGGCGCTTGTCTTTGGCGAAAGCGCGGGGCTGCGCCGGAGCGGATGGATGCAAAGCCCGGTGCGGCATGAACGGGAGCGGCAGCACGGCCTCCTTGGTAGTATGGATGACGATCGACTTCATGGCAGAAAGTTCCAGAGCGAGTTCCACGCGGTTTTGCGCCAGGCTTTGACCGACTCAAAGGCACCCGAGACCGTGGCCTCCGCCTCCCAGACGGATTCCGGCGAGCCGTAGCGCGGTAATTCCATGAGCGGCGAACCTTGATCGACCCGGCCATTGCGCATGGTGCAGGCGGCTTCAAAGCCCGCTTCCTGAAGCAGGGCGATGGTTTCCGCCGTGTAGTCCACCTGGCCGCCATTCGGGAAGCAAAACAGCTTCGGCGCACGGCCCATTTTCTGGTGCAGCCTTTCGTGGCAGGTAAAAATCTCTCCGCGCATGGCCTCTGGGCGGCAGCGAGAAAGCACTGGATGCGTGTGCGTATGGCCGCCGATCTCAATCAAGCCAGTCGCGGCCAGTTCCCGCACCTGCTGCCATGTCATCGGGCGCATCGGCTCAGGCAAAGCACCCACGGCGGGCAGCTTTACGCCGAGAGCCTGCTCAATGCGGTCGATTTCGCCGAGCATGTCCTCATCCGGCATACGCTTTAGCTCGGGCAGCAGCCTGCCGAGTGCTATCTGGCGCTTCTCGCGGGTACCGAGAGGCAGCCGATCTTTGCCATGAGG
>JBEIGR010000294.1:0-6888 GCA_040381795.1 Verrucomicrobiaceae bacterium
CGCCGCATTGGATTTCGCGTTGTCGGCGAACTCCTGCGCGGTGACGACGCCGTCGCCATTGACATCGAGGATGCCAGGTATCGGGGCCATTCCTGGCCCCTCCGGATTTTCTTCACGGGGCAGGAATGCCCCGGTTACGCCTTCGCGACCACCTTTGCCCTGTCCCTTGCCTTTTCCTTTGCCCTTCATGCCCTCGGGGCCACCACCGCCGGGCGGACGATCACCACCACCGCCGCCACCTTGACGACGTGCGGTATAGACTTCATCGGCCGTGCCATCGCGACCATGGTCAAAGTGGAAGGGATAGGTGCCATCGGCCTTGATCGAGTAGCTGACGCTGCGCTTGTCGCCATTCACCCCGTAGCTGAGTTTGTAGCTGTCCTTGCCGGTGCTTTCGAAAGCGGTGATCTTCGCCCCGCGCAGCGCGGTGAGCGCCTCACGCACGCCTTGAGCACGCGGTTGCGGATCGACCTGCTCACCAGCCTCGACGACCTCGCCGTGGAAGCCGCCGAAGACATACGGATACTTGTTCGACGCATGATAATGGTATCCGATCTTCGCGTCCTCATGGCCATGGCACTCGTCGAGATTCACCACCGGCGAGCCATCCGGCTCCGTGAGGCCATAAATGGGATAACCATCGAGCGCATACGCTACCGGCATGCCTTTGCCGACTTGAACCTGGAGATGCAGCGGCGCGATGTGGTAATGATAATCGTCCGCGCGGCCGCAATGGCCGCCCCACTCGTCGAGTTCGCCGATTTCATAACTCACCTCACCGCGATTGTTCTGCGGATTGAAGATCGGGATGCCATTCACCGCCAAAGCGATCGCGCCACGCAGGAAGCGGCCTCTGATCATCGCCGGTTCTTTTGCGGGAACAGGCTTCAGCGGGATACGCCACGCATTGTCGTCGAAATAGGGCTGCGGAAGCGGCACCTGCTGCTGCCACGCGGTGATGCCCACCATCATGTTGTGATCCGGCAGGCCGTTCGAGCCCACATAGAGAAACTCGCCATCCGCACGCAGATCGAGCTTCGTGAAAGGCAGGAAGGCCTTCGCCGTCTGTGGTGCTTTCGCGGCATTTGCGACGGCTGCGGCGGCGAGTTGAAGGGTGGATGCCGTGGAGGCGAGAAGAGGAGCGCGGAGACTCCTCTCCGCTTCATTCTTCTTCGCGGCTTCGCCGCCATTTTCAGAAGATGCGGGCAGGAGTGCCCGCGCTCCCTTCTGCATCCATTCCTCGAGAATATGCGCCCGCAGCGCCTCCCGATCAGTGGTGGTCAAATCATGCGCGGAGAGGCTCGTCGCGAACAGAAGGAGGGCAGAGAATCGTTTCATAGCACCACCTACTAACTCCCGGTCCGTCAAAACGACTTCAGCGAATCTCGGGAGATTTGTCGGGATTGTGTAAAGGCGACGAAATGCCGTTTGGGGAACCGCACTGACCTTGGATAAGCCTTCGTCGGCCGTTCCGTCTTACTCAGGCATGAACCTCACCCGCCGCCATTTTCTCCAAACGACCCCTTTGGCCCTGCTGTCCACCATTTCGCCTGCCGCCGAGGCGCAGGAGTCGCTCCTCGAGTCCATCGAGAAGGTCGTGGTGAAGACGCCCGCGCTGCCAAAAGGCACGTGGTTTCATCCGCGGGCCTGCATGATCGGCAAACGCGCCTTCATGACCACGCAGCCCATCCTGGGCTCCGATCACTTCGGTCACGTGCACTGGACCACGTCCGATGACCTCGGCCAGACATGGAGCGACTTCACACCTGTGCCGCCGCTCGGCTGGGTGCCGATGGCCGACGGCAACAACGAGGCCGTGTGCGATGTCACGCCCGAGTTTCACGCGAAAACCGGCAGCGTGCTCGCGCTCGGGCACAACGTGTTTTACAAAAACAAAGGCTTCTACCGCGATCAACCCTCACGCTGGCCCATCTACGCCGTTTGGAAAGACGGCGCGTGGGGTCCGCGGCGCAAGCTCGTGTGGGATGACCCGCGTGGCAGCGAGATCTACTCGAACAACTGCGGCCAGCGCATCAACCTGCCGGATGGCGATGTGCTCATGAGCTTCACCTTCGGCGTCAAAGGCCAGACGCGCTCTGTGTGCGGCGTGCGCTGCTCCTTTGATGGCGACGAGCTGCGCATCAAGCAAACCGGCAACGCACTCACCCACACCGTCGGCCGCGGCCTGCTGGAGCCCTCGCTCACGCAGTTCGGCGGACGTTTTTACCTGACCATCCGCGCCGAGGATCGCAAAGGCTACGTCGCCGTGAGCGATGACGGCCTGAACTACGAACCGCAGCAGCCCTGGACCTGGGACGACGGCACGCCGCTTATGACGAACAGCACGCAGCAGCACTGGCTCACGCACTCCGACGCGCTCTTCCTCGTCTATACGCGACGCGATCCCACCAACGAAAAAGTCATCCGCTGGCGTGCACCGCTGTGGGTCGCGCAGGTCGATCCGAAAACGCTCCGCCTCATCCGCGCCACCGAGCGCGTCGTGCTCCCGCTCATCGGCGACGGCGTGAACGCCGCCGACCTCGTCGCCTTCAACGGCAACTTCGGCATCTGCAACGCCAGCCCCGGCGAATCCTGGGTCACCGACGGCTCCTGGTGCCCCAAAACCAACACCGGCGAACTCAACCTCGCCCGCGTGAAGTGGCGGAAAGCGAATGCGCTGGTGAAGGAGTGAGCACACTCACTTCTTCGGCTTGCCCTTTCCTTTGCCTTTGCCTCAGTCTTATTGGGAGTGACGGTGACGCTTCTTGCTAAACGGCAACATCATGGGAAACAGACACATCTGGAGCAACTGCCACCTCAGCTTGAATCGGCGAGTAGATGTCCAATTCAGCTCCAATCGTTTCGATGCTGACAATAAGTGAGTAACGGACCCGCTGATTGAACCGCTTATGCTGTGTGCGCATCTTCCACCAGCCATTCACAGGATAGACAATCAAATGTTCCATCGAGGCGAGCTGCGAAGCTGTGCCATTCCATGTATCTGAATGGATTGAGCCGCGACACCGCAAGTCTTCTCCCAGTGTCCAACCATCTGTAGTGTCATCAGGCTTAACGTATGCAGCCTTATCCTCCGCACTCACTGCCGCAGAAACTCGGGAGATGAAATTCTCCAGCGATCTCTCTGTGGGAGTGCGGACCGCGAATCGTAAATTGCATCCAGCGTAGCGGTATTTTGAGGACACCGCTCGCGAGCCGGGATTTGGCTCAATGAAGTAAGATAACGTCACCTTCATTCTGACGCGACAGTCCCCGTGCTCACGCAGCAAGTCGACCGGCCATGGAAAGCGATATAGCATCATGTCCTTCGTCTTTATGCCTTCATCTTTCAAAAATGGCTGAAGTGAATCTTGGCAAAACAGTGTCGCTCGGCTCGGCGCCGACCTCAATGCCCTGTCCAGATCAGGAACGCCATAGCCGAATCGTCGGACCACATGCCCGACGTTCTCTTTCTTGCTCAGTTTCACTCCGCGAAGCATCTCCGGTGTCCATTCGGCAGAGTGAACCATCATTCCCCTGATCGACTCCGGCCATAAGCTTGGATACTCCGCAAAAAGGCGGGCCGCCATCCCCGCCGCGAGAGCTGTGGCGGCACTGGTGGCGTTAAAAGGTGTGAAAAGATGCTTTTGGAAATCGGCATTGGTCGATAGCGGACTCAAACTGTCGGCTTCTTGAAGATTGCCCTGGATGTCTTTTGCTAAATTTCCTCCTTCAAATACCACGTCTGGCTTCAGGGGCCATTGTCGGGATGCTTCATCTGTCCAGAGGCAAGAAGTGGCGCTGAACGGGGACAACCCGCCTTTTTGAGCGACAGGGTAGAGGTCGGGCAGCATTTCGTCATTGGCATCCTTCGGCACGATCAGGGAAGTGCATGCTCCGATGGTAAGAGCATTCCATGATTGAGCCGGATCCTCCAACGGGACGACCTCGTTTTTTGAAGGGTAGTCGGCGCTTGTGTTTTTGAAGACATTCCAGGGCACATTTCCACCGCTCACGCAGATGAGTCTCTTCACCGCATCCTCTTCGGTTGCGCCGGAGGCGAAACTGTCCAGCGCTGAGGACCAAGCGGTGGGCTTGCCCTTTTCTGTGAAATCTGGGGCATCGGTCGCCGTCACCGCGAGTGCGAAAACACGCTGTTTTCTATCCAGCGCATTATTCTCAGCCAGCGTCATGCCCGTTTGAGTGATCACGCCGTAGTTTTCAGGCTCATTGGCTCCTGCGCGGGGCAGTATCTTGATCGACTCCAAACGGTGAGTCAGCTCCACAAGCTCGCTGCTTTCGAGCACTTTTGACAAGTCACCATAAGCTGCCAAGCCTGCCATCGGGGTTCCGTGGCCGCCTGGGTAATGATCGTCAGTGCCCCACTCAACTTTCACTGCGTCCACATGATTCTCGTCCAGAAGCTTGGAAAGCAAGGGATGTCCACGATTTACACCCGAATCCAAAACACAGACTGCGGGAGCATCAGAAGGCGGTGGCAGCATTCGTTGAAGCAGGTCGTCAGCAAACTGATGCTGCTCTGCTGGTCTCAGTTCTATGAAGAAAGCACCCGCCACTGCTGGACGGCGCAATTCGCTCACGAAGTTCAAAATGGCGATAGCGTTCGCAAGCGTCCTCCTGGTCGCTCGCAGCAGCATCACCGAGTGCTCGGGCAAGTCGAGCACCTCATCCTTCACTTCGATCCCAAGACGCTCACATTCATGTTTTACAATCGTCGTATGGCGTTCTCGTTCGGACTTCTTTGACACCCGAATCCAAACCTCCCACCACGTGAGATCATCAACAGGCGGTAGTCCATGATTGGAGTTCCAAAGCGTTTCTATAGCTGCGATGCCGATGCTCTCGATGTTTGCGATCAAGTCAGCGTGATCGGCTGCGATCACCTTTCCATTCTTGTCCGTTCGCTTCTTTTCCAGCTCATAATCTGCCAGTCGCTTGGTCAGATACGATAGTTTGCCATGTTCTATAAACACCGAGGCCAGCATCACACGGCCAGTTGAACCGTCAGGCATCATTACCTCCTCAATCTTCGTGGAGGCAAGCACGATGCCTTGGGACGGCGAATCTAGCGCTTCCAGCTTCAATGGATAATTGGGCGCGCTGCGAACAACGATAGTAATACCCGCTTCGTCTTGATACCGGGCAAGTTCAGGAAGCTTACTCAGCCGATCTGCTTCAGATTCAGCATTTAACAAGTCTCCGCGAAGACTGTTGGCATGGTTAGCTCTATCAACATCCCTGCGTTCAAACGAACTTCGGATCTTCCGCGGATACTTGTAGTCCGATTGGTTTGCCCGGCCAGAGTAATCCAGATGCCGGAGTGGTTGGCTTTCTCCGTTTGGCATCGGATGTTACTTGGTAGAGCGGCGATCGAGAAAAAGGCGGCGCTCGCTGATAATGCGAAGGAGTTCGTCAGTCGTTAGGTTCTTCTTTTCATGTAGAAGCATGTCCTTGATCGCCTCTTCGCAAATCCGGGTGATTTCGGCAAAACTCAACCCTTCGGCAGCCTTGGCGAGCCTATCGATATCGAATCGGGGAGATTTCTTTTGACCAGCCAGACGCTCACGAAAGGTTTTCGCAGCCAGCTCCCCGTCAGGCAGTCCGAGTTCAATCAAGTCATCGAATCGACGGTAGAGGGCCTTGTCCAACAGGTGCCCGTGATTAGTGGCGGCAATGATCACGCTGTTTCCGCGATGGTTTTCCACAAACACGAGAAAGGCGTTCAGCACTCGGCGCATCTCACCCACATCATTCTCCGAACCGCGGGCGATGCCGATGGAGTCGAACTCATCGAACAAATACACTGCCCGTGTCTGTTCGACGGCATCGAAGATGAGTCGCAGCTTGGAGGCAGTTTCGCCAAGGTAGCGAGTCATCAAACTCTCAAGCCTCACAATGAAAAGCGGCAAACCAAGCTCACCGGCAATTGCTGACGCTGTGAGAGTTTTCCCGCAACCTGGAGGGCCGGTTAGCAGCAGCGTCTGACGTGGGCGCAGCCCGTGAGACTTCAGTTTATCAAGGTGCCGCTGCTCATGCAGGACGCGTTGAAGGTGCGCTGTCGCTGCGGAATCGAGGATCAAATCCGAGAGTCGGGAAGTTGCCTCCCGCACAGCCAGAAGATCTGCCACCTCGCCTTGTGGTTGAGCAATGTGTAAGACGTTAGCACGGGCCGTCGCTATGGCTGGCTTGCGTCGCGTCTTTTCCACAATGTCCCGCAGCTCTCTGGCAAGATCGGAATGGCCTTTCCGAGCTTCAGCGGCTGCCATCTGCAATCCCACGGCGTAAAACCGCGAGTCATCGCCTTCGGCGTGACTTTGAAAGAGGGCTTTTAGCTGGGCGGCACTTGCCATGGTTGAACCTGCCATCCCAGAGCCACCAAGCAAGTCTTGGATTCGACAGATAACCCCAACGGCATCCACACCACCCGATAAAACGCCCTTTGGCCATTCACGCGTGCTGGCAGGTTGTCGGTGTAGGTGGCGTTGGTGTTGGTGTTGGTGAAGGTCAGTGTGTCGGTGGTGGTCCAGGTGATCAAATCGGTGCTCCACTGGATTTGATAGGGTTTGTTCGGGATGGCGTTCCAGCGGAGGTCGACCTGGCCGACTTCAATGAGCGTTGCTGCGAGTGTGAACAGATTTGTCAGGATTGCGTCAAGGCGATGGCCGCAGGCGAAAAAGCCTTCATCTTATGGCCATGCGCCTCCTCATCATCGACGACGACACCGAGCTCTGCCAGCTCGTGGCCGATTACCTCAAGCCCATGGGTTTCGAGGTCGAAATGGAGCATGATGGCGAGCATGGAGCCGAACGCGCCACCTCCGAGCCCTGGGCAGCGATCATCCTCGATGTCATGATGCCTGGCTGCGATGGC
>JBEIGR010000295.1:0-6882 GCA_040381795.1 Verrucomicrobiaceae bacterium
GGCCTCACCGCATCGCCGGGCTCGATTGGGGTGATCGTTGGCGGAGGACTCGGCGGCGGCATCCTCATTGGAGGAGGCATCATCATCGGCGGTGGGGGCTCGAATGTGAATCCCTCCGCCTCCGCCGCGGTGCAGCCGCAGAAGACCTACCACTTCCGCCTGCGCCTCACGGACAGCTATGGCAATCAGTTCACCGGCTCGGATGCCACCTTCACCACGCCATCGGCGGTCGAGGCATGGCGTCAGCAGCACTTTGGCTCCATGGCCAATTCCGGCAATGCCGCCGATGATGCCAATCCGGCTGGCGATGGCATCACGAACCTCATGAAGTATGCGCTGCGGATGAATCCAGCACAGCCCGGCACACAACCTCACGCCGTCGTCACCGAGGTCTCGGGCATCCGTTATCTCGGCATGAATTTCCCGCGCAACCCCTATGCCTACGATATGCTCTACGAGGTGCAGGCGGCCGGCAGCCCGCTCGGCCCATGGACGACGGTTATGAGCATCACACCAGGAAACCTGCCCGCCGGCCCCGGCTTTGTGGATGAGCAGGTATTTTACATGGGTGGCGGCTTTGGTTCACCGATCACCGTGGTTTCCGATGTCGTTTACGTTCGCGACACTGTGCCGCTCGGCTCCACACCGCATCGCTTCATGCGCCTTCAAGTGCAAAGGCAGCCTTGAATGCCAGATCGAGGCGGTGGGTGCGTTTTGTGCGCACCATGAAGCACGTTCTTGTTTTCGTTTTCCTTATCTCTGCAGCCTTCGGGCAGGATTTGGCCGCTCAGAAGCAAAAGGTCCGCGATACAGCCGCGACCAACCAGATCGATCTTCGGCTCGATCAGCCTTACGCGGACAATGAGAACGCGAAGCAGAGGGTGGATGTGTATCTGCCGAAGAAACGAAACAGCGAGAAGCCGCTGCCGGTCATCGCTTTGATCCACGGCGGCGGCTGGGTAAATGGCGACCGGTTGGGGTATGGGGCGCAGGCCATTCAACTCGCCCGCACCGGCGACTACGCTGCCGTCACGGTGGGCTATCGCCTCACGAAAGAAGTCTCCTGGCCTGCCCAGATCCATGATTGCAAGGCCGCCATCCGCTGGATTCGTGCGCATGCGAAGGAGTTGAATGTCGATGCGGACAAGATCGCCGTGTGGGGCAGCTCGGCGGGCGGTCATCTCTCCTCGCTGCTCGGCACGAGTGGTGATGTGAAGGAGTTGGAGGGCGATCTGGGGCCGCACACGAGCTTCAGCAGCCGCGTGCAGGCCGTGGTGAATCTCTGCGGCCCGGAAGATTTCACGCAGGCGCTCATGTTCGACAAGGAGGGCAAACCGATCTGGAAGGACGATGCCGTGAGCGGCCTGCTCGGTGGAATCGCGCCGGAAAAGAACGCGGAAGCCAAAGCAGCCTCGCCCGTCACGCATGTGAGCCAGGACGATCCGCCCTTCATCACCTTCCACGGCACGAAAGACCAACGCGTGGCCTTCCTGCATGCTGTGTTTATCCACGAGGCGATTGGGAAAGCTGGCGGGACATCCGCTTTGATTCCGATCACCGATGGCGGTCATAGTTCCGTGAGCCATCCCGAGGTGAAGGTGCGTGGTCAGCAATTCACCGACAAGGTGCTGCGTGGCCTTGAGACGACCATCGACACCTCCGCACTCCAGGCACTTCCCGAAAAGCCCAAGAAGTAACTCCGTAGCGGCGGGCGTCAGCACGCCGAACGCGCCTTCGATGCCCAAGAGACGTTCGTTCCGGAAAACGGACGTTTTCCACTACAGCATAAGCCTCCTCGTAGCGGCGGGCGTCAGCACGCCGAAAGCGCCTTCGATGCCCAAGAGACGCTCGTTTCGGAAAACTCACGTTTTCCGCTACAACATAAGCCTCCTCGTAGCGGCGGGCGTCAGCACGCCGAAAGCGCCTTCGATGCCCAAGAGACGCTCGTTTCGGAAGACTCACGTTTTCCGCTACGCGGAGCGCTTCGAGCGGCAGTCAGAGCAGATCTCGTCACCGCTATCGAGCACACGGAAGTCGAGCTGGGGATTGTCGATCTCGGTCTTTTTGCAGACGCTGCATTGGTGGAAGAAGGTTCCCGAAGCCGGGGCACCTTCCTGGAAGCGGGCGCGGCGATCGGTGACCTTCGCGGCATGCAGTCTCTCGCTGATGAGGCCGGGGAGAAAGGCCACGAGATAGTTCAAATGCCCGCAGAGCACCGGCAGCAAGAGCACGGGCTGCTGCACCACGCCCAGCAGCGTCATCCCGGCGGCGATGAGGGCCAGCCATTTGATTTTCACCGGCAGGATGAAATACACCATGATCTCCTCGTTCGGATAGAAGGTGGCGAAGGCGAAGAAGAGCGATTGGTAAAGGAACAGTGCTTCCGCCGGCCAGCCGAAGAGGAGATTCCCCGCCGTCACGGCCACCATCCAGACGAGGATGTAAAGATTCACGCGAAAGGGCGTCCACGCCGCCTCCAGCCCGCGGCCGATCCACATCATGATGAGCGTGCCAAAGACCGCCCAGAGGATGGAGGTGCTGCGCGGGATGAACACATGCGTCACCAGCCGCCACACTTGGCCCTGCATCACGCGATCCATGTCCAGCGAGAGGAATTCGAGATACGTTTGGGCGGAATCCTGGCTCATCATCAGCATCAGCACGAGCACGCCGAGCTGGAAGATGCCGATGACCTGCACGAGGCCGGGAAGGGCGAAGCGGCCGAGCTTGGATTCGAGAGAGTCGATGAAACGCATGGGGGAGGCCGATGATGGATGCCGCAGCAGGTTTCGCGAGTGCCATTCACACAAAAAATGCCGTCACAATGGCCGCCAGCGCCAGCCAGTCGCGAGTGCCGAGGTGATCGCTGCTACCGGTAAAGCGCAGCATCTTGAACAAAGCACCGGTGGGGCATCCAAAGCGGCAGTAGGCCAGCGGCGTGATGAGCGACCCCACCAGCCCCGCGAGCGCAATGACGATGCTGGCGATGCCTGCGACGCGGAAGAGGTAGGCATCAAAAGGCTCCACCTGATTCAAATCGAGCCCCACGGCCCAAACGACGCTCACAAACACCGCGAGCAGCAAAACGAAGGGCAACATGCTCAAAAACCCATCAAGCCGTTTCGAGGGCGACCATTGCCAACGAAGCCGTTTCGCCAAAAGCTGCTGCAAAGCGCCGTGCGGGCAGATGTGATGGCAGTAGAGCTGCTTCGAAGTAAACACCGGCCCAAGTAAAGCCAACGCCGCCAGCGCCACGAGGCCGATGGCATTCCGCCATGGCACACCACCAGCGGCCCAGCCGGCCATGAGACCTTGGGAAAGCATCTCACCCGACACAAAACCGCCGTAAACCACCAGCAGCGCATGATGCGCATGCCGGCACCACGCGATGCCGCGCAAGCGTGTGAAAGCCATCCCAAGCGCCGAAAGGATGACGGCAAGGTGCCCCGCATCCTGCCAGCGCCAGCGGATGCGCTGCCACCACGCGGCGGAGTCCGCTTTCTCATTCAAAAAGGCCTGTGCACGCACTCGCACGCCCTCCGCTACACCCCAGCTCGTCTGCGTGGCACCGGAGACGCCTTCCACGCCCGCTTGATCGAAGTCGATGCCTGCGATGGCCTCCATCGTCATGCCGTCAAAAGTCTTCAAGAAGGCTGGATCGCCCGTCACATAGGCGGTGTAGGCTTCGGTGTCGTAAGTCTTGCGCAGCGCCATCGAGCGGAGCGTCTTGCCATCGGCATCGAGGAGCAAAAGAGAGTCGCTCGGCCCTTTGTAACCCACCACGCCATCGCTCGCGGGTGCGGTGCGGATGGCGATGGCGATCACGTTTTGCTTCTCATCGAGCACCTCCCATCGCGGTGCCTCGCCACGCAATGCTTTCGCTTTCGGCTCCAGTTTCGTCACCTCATCGAGCGTGAGCTCCTGCGGGAAGCGCAGGGATTTCGTGGCGCTCTTGCCCATGCGCCGCAGCACACCTTCGGCGATGGCGCTGCTCGTCAAGGTGGCTCCCGAAACGGCCTGTGGCTGCATCGCGGCGAGATCCGCCGCCTTCTTCTGATAAAACTGCCCGAAGAACTCGCGATGCCGGATCACCTCGGCGAGATGATCTGTCGTATCACCACTGCGCAGCACACGAAGGCCGAGGATGCGGCGGTTGCGATCCAGCGCGATGAGCGTGTTCGTGCTGCCGGAGTAGCCGATGATGTCATCGGACTCCGGCGCGGTCTGCATTACCTGACCGAGAGCGATGCCCGAGGCATCTTTCACCGTCCAATAACCATCACCAAGCTCCAGCGAGGACGCCGCAGGAAAAAAGTCCCGCACTCGCTCCACCGCGATGCTTTGCAGGCCGGACGGCTGCCTTTTCTGGATCACGACCACGGCCAGCACCAGCAGCAAAAGCCGCCAGGCACGCAGGAGTTGTGGTCGAAATCGGCGCAGAAGCATCAGTGGGGCAAAAAGTGGTTTTTACGGCAGTCGTACCTTCAATGCTCTCACCTCGCTGCGAACATCTGCAGCCTGCAAAAAGGCCGAAACGACCACCACACGCCTCGCACCCGCCGTGAGCACTTCATCGAGCCGCCCGGCATTCACGCCGCCGATGCAGAAAATGGGCAGGGAGACGCGGCGATGCGCCTCTGTGATGTCTTGAAGGCCGATGGGGATGTAGTCCGGCTTGGTTCCCGTGGCGTAGAGCGGCCCGAAGCCGATGTAATCCGCACCTTCCACCTGCGCGGCGATGGCTTGATCGAGGCTGTGCGTGGATTTGCCGACGAAACACGCCCCGCGTGTGACTTCACGAGCCTTCGCGACGGCATCATCATCCTGCCCGACGTGGATGCCCTCGCAGCCGATCTGTGCGGCGATCTCCGCGTGGTCGTTGATGATGAGCGGCACCTCAAAATCACGCAGCACGGCCTGCATCTGCCGCGCGAGCTTTTCGACCTCGCTTTTCGCGGCCTTTTTGGCCCGGAGCTGGATCAAATCGACACCACCCTCGCACAGAGCGGCCGTCATCGCCTCGACCTGCGCGGGCTGAACGTAGCCGAGATCGAGAATGCCGTAGAGGCGGGCGTCAGCGGGGGATTTCTTCATCACGGTGCTCTAACACAGGATTGGAAACCGCTGCAAGCCGCGTTAAGTGCGCACTCTTTCCCCAACTGCTCCCTTTTTGATGATCTGGAATGACTGGCTGCGCGTGCTGCGTTGGCGTGCCCTTGAAGAGGGCGATGCCGACGGGTCACTTGTGAACGCGGAGCGGCGCCGCGAGGCCACGGCGCATTCGCGGGCGGGGCTGAGGAGTGAGGAGATCAAAGCGGATACGCTGGATGACCGGGCGCAGTCGTTTTTGGATAAACGAGCCTCGTGGCTGGAGGCGGAGGCCATCGGATGGCGCGGGGATTTGATCCGCGTGCTCGATTCACTCCGCGTGCCGCAGGGCCGGTGGAGCTGGGCAGTAGTGGGCTGGATCGCCGCGGGCGTGGCGGGCTACTGGATGACGGATCTGGGTCAGGAGCGTGAGTTTAATCTGCTGGCGCTGCCGCTGGTGGGTCTGCTGGCGTGGAATGCGGTGGTGATCGTGCTGGGCCTGCTGTGCGAGCTGCTGCCCTCGCACACGCTCGCCGGACGCGGTGGTTGGCTGGCGGAATTGCTGGCGCATGGGGTTTCCAGTGCCCGAAAGGCGAAACAGCCGGATGCAGTGCAGGATCGCTTCACGGAACTGGCTTGGCCTTTGGCCTGGCGAAGGCTTCAGGCAAGGATGCGAGCCTGGCTGCACATCGGCGCGGCGATGCTGGCGCTCGGCGGTGCAGTGGCGCTGTATGCCCGCGGCTGGTCGAAGGAGTATCGAGCCGTGTGGGAGAGCACGCTGCTGACCGATGAAGGCGCGAAGACCTTTTTTGGCACCTTGTTCAAGCCCGCATCATCGGCGGTGGGCATGCCGGTGCCGCTCGACAAGGTGCCGAAGATGCGGCGCACGGCCGGGAAGCCGGTCTCCCCTGCCCCGGCGCTGCCGTGGATACATTTGTATGCGGGCACGCTGCTGGTGCTGGTGATCATGCCGCGCCTAGCTCTCGCCGGCATTGGCGTGGCGCGGATTCATCGTGGCATGGCCAAGCGGGCGCGGGCGCTTTCCTGGGGACCGTATGTGCGGCGGCTGCTGAATGCAGTGGAAGGCGGCCAGGAGCGGGTGGAGGTGCTCGTGCATGGCATGGACCCCACGGCTTTGCAGCGTGAGGTGTGGGATCGCGGCATTCGCGAACGCTTTGGCGGCATGGCGCGGGCGGAATACACCCGCATCCTAGCGGGCGATGAAGATGATTTTGCTTCCCTCTGGCAGCCCACCGGACCACTGCTGGTGATGCTTTTCAACATGGCGACGACGCCCGAGGCCGAGGTGCAACGCCGTCTCGTGAATGACATCCGCCAGCGCCTGCTGACGAAGCAACCGGATCCGGAATTTTTGATCCTTCTCGATGGCACCAGCCTCGGTGGCCGCTGGCCGGAAGATAAAATCGCCGGTCGCGAGCGTCTGTGGTCTCAGATGATGGAAGGTCTCGGTGCGGAGGTCATCGTGGCCCTTCGCCGTGATACTGGCGTGCGAACGCTGCCGGAGAGCGTGAAGTGATCAAAGGCTGTGATGACGCGCCAGCATGGTTGCGATCTCGCTCCGCGAGATGAGCGGAAGGCTTTCGCCAGGGAGTAGGGTGGCCGAAGATCGTGAACCGTTGAGCCTAGAAACGGAAATGATTGCCCACGGAAATCACGGAAGCCACGGAATCATAAGCATTTACAGCATGGAGAGCCTTTCACCATTTGGGTGAGTAAAGAGAAACGGGTGCAGCCTTCATTTTCCGTGCGTTCAGTGTATTCCGTGGGTCGTCA
>JBEIGR010000296.1:0-6880 GCA_040381795.1 Verrucomicrobiaceae bacterium
CCCTCTTGACCTTTCCCCGTCGCTCCGATAAAAAGGCCGCCATGAGGACCCCCACCCGTCTCTTCTTTGCTCTCGCAGCTTTTTCCGGCCTCGCCATGGCCCAGGCGGAATTGCGCACCTTCACCAATACCCAAGGTAAAACGATTCAAGCCCGCGTTCTCGGTGTCAGCGGCGCGAATGTGACCATCGTGACGGCGGCCGGCCAGCAGTTCACGTTGCCCGTTGCCTCGCTCTCCGCGGCGGATCAGCAGTATTTGAAGTCGATGCCTGCCACCGCTCCCGTGCCGGCAGCCAGCAAGGCGGCCTACAAACCCTCGCCGAATGACAAGCTGGAGCCTGCGGCGGTGAATGAAGCCATCGGCCAACCGCTTTTCTCGGAGACCTCGCTTTGGGAAGCCCAGTCGAGGAGCTTGCGCAGAAGCTCGACATCCCGGCGGAGTCGAAGACGAAGGTCGCGAGCAGCTTCCGCAGCTACACGAAGGACGATTTCCAGATGTTCGGAGCGCATCCCTACTCGGTCGCCATGTATGCGGAGAATGATCGCGTGACCTCCTTCTCGCTCGTCTTTGCCAATAAGGGCGATCTCTTCAGTGCCAAGGGCGGCGGTGAGATGCATTTCGACAAGGACACCCCACCAGCGAAGGCCGCTGCCATTGTCAAAACGGCGATGGACAAGGACGTGGCCGCCATCACCGCCGCGCTCACGAAACAACTCGGCGAGCCAAAGAAGGAGCGCATCGGCGATTCGCAGTCCGTGCGGGAAAACATGCTGCGCTGGGATTGGCGCGGTCACAGCATCCTGCTGGCCGATGTGGAAGGCGAGTACGTCGGCATCCAGATCGTGCCGAGTACCTTTGCGGATGCCGGCGGCAAGGTGGAGGACACCGTGGACAAGGTCATCAAGGCCCGTGCCCTCGCGAACCTCGAAAAACGCGAAAACGGCGATGTGGTCATTGGCGACATCCCCATGGTTGATCAAGGCCCGAAAGGCTACTGCGCTCCCGCCACTGCGGAGCGTGCCATGCGCTTCCTCGGCATCCCGGCGGACATGTACATCATCGCCAACAAGGGCAACACGGGCTTCGGCGGCGGCACCAGCATGCAGGCCATCTTTGACGGCATGGGCAAGCAGATCCGCAGCAAGAACCGCTCGGCCGATGCCTGGCAGGGCGAGCTGAAACTCAAGGAACTGCAAAAGCACATCGACAAGGGCGTGCCGGTCATCTGGACGCTTTTCAGCACGGACGACTTCAACAAGACCGCCAACGAGCGCACGAAGGCTCGCAAAGACGTCACCAACTGGGCCGAGTGGAAGACCAAAGTCACCGGCGAGGCCGCAAGCACTTCGCTGCGCAAAGACAAGGAAAGCGGCCACGTCGTGCTCATCATCGGCTACAACAAGGACACCAACAAAATCGCCTTCAGCGACAGTTGGGGCGAGCGCTACAAAGAGCGCTGGATCACCCTGCCGGAGGCTGAAATGGTCTCCCAAGGCTTCTTTTACACGGTGGGCTTTTGATTTACTCCGCCATGAAATTACGCACCTGGCTCCTGCTCGCTATTGCCATCGTTTCGGTGGAGGCGCAAAGCACGCATGAGCAGGCGGAACAAGCTCGGAAGCACATGCCGGAGGATGGCAGCCTTGCTTCGCGGCTGGTGCATGCGGCGCTGGACCGCACGCATCAGGTCGTGCGCTATGATCCGGCCTATGTAAGGCTCGATTATCCCGGCGGTGATGTACCCGAGGGCACTGGCGTGTGCACGGACGAAGTCGTTCGCAGCTATCGAAAGCTCGGTTTTGACCTTCAAAAGCTCGTTCACGAGGACATGAAGCGTCACTTCGCCGCTTACCCGAAGCATTGGGGCCTCTCCGCTCCCGATAAAAACATCGACCACCGCCGCGTGCCGAATTTGCAGGTCTTCTTCAAACGTCAGGGAGCCTCGCTGCCCGTCACGCAAAACGGCTCTGACTATCTTCCGGGCGATCTCATCACCTGCACCGTCGCTGGAAAGCTCCCGCACATTGCGTTGGTCGTCCCTGCGCCCGATGGCGGCAGCACGCCCTGGATCGTGCATAACATCGGCCAGGGTCCGCAGTGCGAAAACCGCCTGTTTGAGTTTCCGCTCACGGGTCACTACCGCTGGCATCCGGGGCGGTGAGAGCAGGTGGGGCAGGATTCACGCTCATGTTTGCCGCCGAGGGGCAAAGGAGCAGAGGTTTATGATTGGCTTGGTGGTTTGCCTGCTTGGACGGAAATCTATCTCTGCGTTCTCCGCCTCTTTGCTCCTCTGCGGCAAACCGAATGTGCCTGTGCTCACAACCAGATCACCGGCAGCGGCAAAATCATCGCGAGGTCTGCCAGCACACGATGTTGCTCGACGCTCAGTTTGCCCCGGAAGCGGTGCAGGATGGTTATGAGGGCCAAACCGACGAGCGCCGCCGTGGCGGGAGCGAGCAGGACGGCATCGAAGGTGCCTTTTTGAATGAAATAAAGCACCGCCACCATCACCAGCACATTGCCGCCGAGCAGCGTGGGGTGCGCAGCGTGCCAGTGCGCGGGTTTGCCAGCGGCCTCTTCCTCCTTCGCGGCGAGGGCGCTGAGGTTCGCGAGGAAGAGCAGCGTCAGCACCGCGCATTCCAGCATGGGATCCGCCCAGGTCTCCGGCATCGAGAAGAAGCGGATGCTCGCCGTGCAGCCCAGCGCGAAAAGGAGGGCGGCGGCGTGTGGTCGCGGCATCAGCGCCGGGGCGATGCGAGCCACATAGATGAAGAAATACAGCGCCACGAAGACCGCGATGCTCACCGCCTGCCACAGGATGCCCTCCGGGATTTCCTTCAGGGCGATCCACGCTGCGCCAGCCAGCGCCAACGGCATGAGAATCGCCAGGAAGAGCACGCGATGGCGACGGTAAAACGCATGCCGCACATCCAGCTCCGCCTTGGGCTGGCGAAAGGTGTCCCACAGCCGGTCGAGCACATAAATGATCCACACCACCAGCCCCAGGCCCGCATGCACCATCGGCATGAGATGCAGCCCGTGCGCCTTCGCCAGCCCCATCTGCCACAGCACCGCCACCAGCGGCGCCTCCAGGCTCAGCACATGCGGCCACAACCACCACGGCGGTGATTTCGCAGACAAAGAAGGGCGGGTCGGGAGTTCGGCGGGCAAAGCCCGGAAATCTGGCGTCTCTTCCTTCTTCCGGCCAACATCATTTCTCCAAAACTCCATCACTCCGTCTTTTCTCCCCGCACTCCCGAGCTAAATGAACTACATGCGCTTCCTCCACACCGCCGACTGGCATCTCGGTGCCCGCCTCATCGAGCGGGACCGCCTCGCTGAGCACACGGCCTTTGTGGACTGGCTCATCGAAACGCTCCGCACCGAAAAAATCGACGCCCTGCTCCTCAGTGGCGATGTCTTCGACGCCGCCAATCCGCCACAGGAGGCCGTGGCGCTCTACTTCGATTTCTTGAAGCGCCTCGCCGATCTCAAAACGGTGAAGGCCATCATCACCGGCGGGAACCACGATTCCGCCTCCCACCTCAACGCCCCGCGTGATCTGCTGCGCCGCTTTGACGTGCATGTCTTCGGCCACGCCGGTGAAAACAACCTCGTCGATCTCGGCGGAGCCGTCATCGCCGCCGTGCCCTTCCTGCGCGAGCGTGACCTCCGCCAGGCTACCGCGGGTGAAACGCTCGCCACCGTGCACGAGCAAGTCCGCGCCGCCATTCGCGCCCACTACGCCGCGCAGCTCGCCGCGTGTCGCGCTCTCGCGCAAGGCCGATCCGTCATCGCCATGGGCCACCTCACCGTCCTCGGTGCCACCACCAGCGACAGCGAACGCGACATCCACATCGGCAACCTCGGCTCCGTCAGCGCGGACATCTTTGACGGCTTCGACTACACCGCCCTCGGCCACCTCCACCGCCCGCAACGCGTCGCCAGCCTCGAAACCATCCGCTACAGCGGCTCTCCCATCCCCCTCAGCTTCTCCGAGGCCGCCGATGCGAAGTCCGTCGTCGTCATTGAAACCCAAGCCGGATGCACCGCAGGGGTTAGAAGGACGCCGAGTTCAGACTCAGAAAAAAAATCTCCGCGTCCTTCTAATCTCTGCGGTGTAAAAATCGAAAGGCTGCTGGTGCCCCTCACACGCGCCCTCGTCCGCATAAAAGCAAACCGCGCCACGCTGGCCGCCGATCTTCAAACCGTGCCCGCCGGGAGCTGGGCGGAGGTCACCGTGAAGCTCGACGCCCCCGAGCCCGATCTCGACCGCCAGGTCCGCGAAGCCGCCGCAGGCCGCTTCGAGGTCCTCAAAGTCCTCGCCGACCTCCCCGTCTCCGAAACCGCCCCCTGGCAATCCACCGCCCCCACCCTCCGCGACCTCCAGCCCCGCGACGTCTTCCGCGAACTCCTCCAAGAAAAGCACATCGAAGGCGACGAACTCACCGCCGTGTTTGATGAGCTGCTGGCGTTGAGGGAGGAAAGAGTGACGGCGTGATTCTTCGTGTTACAACGGTGACCACGTCAGCCCCATCGCCTGCGCCAAACGACTCTGTCTGCCGTCCGTGGTAATGAACTCCGCCGCCTGGAGATCTGCGGCGATTGCGCAGTGAAGTGCTCGATCTACGGACTGCATCGCAGCATTCTCATTCGCTGGTCGCTTCAAGAAACATGCCCGTAACTGCTTACGAAGCTTGTTCCCGCGTGTGCCAGGCAGCCAGTTAAACCAGCCGCCTGCGGTAAGGCGCAATTCCCGCGAGAGCCCGCTCCATTCATCTGCACTCAGTAAATCATCCAATCGCAATTCGGCACTGATTGCATCTCGTTCCTCCGTGAGAATGCGATGCTGATTTTTGGCGAGTGCCAGCTGGTTGAAGCTCGATGGATGCAGCAGCGCTATATGGAGGCAGCGCCATACACTTGGCGGCATTTGTGCCAGACGCGCCCCAAATGCAGCCAGCTTGCTGCCTGCTGAGAATGTATCATCGGTAATAGGCACATGAAGCGAGTCTTCAATCTTGATGTAAGTCCGTGCCATGATGCGCTTATTTTCACTTAGCTGTAGAGCACTCGTCGAGAAGCTTTGATAGCGGCGCCTCACTTCCTCCGAAACGTCTCACTCAGCACCAGTTCAGTCACGAAGGTCTTTAAGCCGCCGCCTTGTTTCAGCGATTGGGTGACGATGTCATTCACGGCTTGGCTGTCAGCATACGTTGGCGCGGCGCCGGTGGCGTAGGTGAGGAGTTTTTCGGTGAGGCAGCGTTGGACGTCGGCAGGTTGGGCGAGGAGGAGCTGTTTGAACTCTTTGATGTCCTTGAAGGGGCGGCCGTCGGCGAGTTGGCCGGTGGGATCGACGGGGAGGGAGACTTTGTATTGCCAGACGCCGCGGTTTTCGACATTAGCATTCGGGCGGTCGCCTTTTTCTTTGCTGCGGTAGCGATCTCGCCAGCCGCCGATGACATCGAAGCTCTCCAAAGCGAAGCCGGGTGGGTCGATCTTGGCGTGGCAACCGGCGCAGTTTTCGGAGGTGCTGTGTTTGGCCAAAATCTCGCGGATGGTGCTGGCACCGCGGGTGTCGGGCTCGACGCCGGGAATGCAGGGTGGTGGTGCCGGTGGCGGCTGGCCGAGGAGTCGCTTCATCATCCAGCCACCGCGCACGCTATCGGCCGGGAGCTTCACGCGGACGAATTCCTCGCTCTTCGCGACATCGGTGCCGACGCCGTAATGCTCTGCGATGCGGCGATTCAGCATCAAGAAGTCGCTGTGGATGAAATTCGTGACGGGGAGGTCGCGGTGGAGGATTTCGGTGAAGAAGGCCTCCGTCTCGCCGACCATGGCATACTTCAGCATCTCATCGAACTCGGGGTAAAGCGTGGTGTCGGGCGAGGTGGCATCGATGCTGCGCAGATCGAGCCATTGGCCGGCGAAGTTCTTCACGAAGGCTTGGCTGCGTTTGTCGGCGACCAGACGTTTCACCTGCGATTTGAGCGTTTCGGGTTCTTGGAGCTTTTTGGCAGCGGCGAGGCGCATGAGTTCGTCATCCGGCAGCGTGCTCCAGAGAAAATACGAGAGGCGTGAGGCCAAAGCGTGATCGCTGAGGCGTGGGCCGGGCACTTCATCGAAAAGCAAAAACTGCGGCGAAGTCAGCACGCCGCGCAGACCAAGCTTGGTGGCTTCTGCAAAGCTCCCGCCACCTGCGAGGGCGTCTTGGGCGAGTTTGACGAAGCGATCGGCCTCACCGGCTTCCAGTGGACGACGAAAGGCTTTCGCGGCGAAGTTTTTGATCACCATTTTCAGCGACGCGACGGGATCCGCGGGCTGCAATTCGTAGCCGATGGCCTTTTCGCCATCCCAGGGATTTTTGATCTTCTTTTTGTCGATCTGCACGACGGGCACCTCGCCAAAGATCGACTTCACGGAAGGTGGTGGCCATGCCTGAGCCTCCAGCGGACCTTCGATGTCCACCCACTGCACGGCGAGGCCGCGACCGGTGAATTGCTTCGTCGTATCGGAGTCGTTGAGGCGTTTGCCATCGGCATCGTAACCGACGCTGAAGGGTAGGACGAGCAGGTGCTCGCTGCGATTGATCTGCGCGATGACTTCCACCTCGCGTGGCTTATCGGCGGTCATGTCCCAGGTGCCGAGCAGGCGCTTGCCGATCTTGTAGTCGTTCGCGTAAAGCCGCAGCGTGATCGGCTTCCCCGCGCTCTGATAGCCGTAGGCGGAAAGGCGAATGCGATAGCTCCCTGGGCGACCCAGTTTGAAATTCGAGAGGCCGAGCATGTAATCCGCATCCGTGAACATGACGAGCGCGTCATCGAGCGAGCGGAAGACCTGGCGCTGACGCTGATACTTCTTCTTCGGATCAGCGGGGGATC
>JBEIGR010000297.1:0-6874 GCA_040381795.1 Verrucomicrobiaceae bacterium
GCTGCGGGCCTTGATGTCCACCACGAGATCCGCGTAACGGCGAATGTCCTCGAAATCGAGGTAGAGTCGCGAAATGCCCGTTTCGAGTGCGGCATCGATTTGCTCGCGAGTGCGGCAAAGCGCATGCAGATGGGGTGGCGATGACGCGTCGCCCTTCCGAACCTCGGGCATCAAGGATTCGAGCATCGTGGTGCTTTTCAGCTTGGGCGAAGGCGACGACTCGTCGCCATTCCGAAGCTCCACCAAATCTCTTCGCATGCGGTTCAGCTCGCTGATGGGCAAAATGACCTCGCCTTCGACCTCGAAGCGCACGTCACCGAGTTCGAATTCCGTGCCGCCGAGGCGTGAAAACTGATCGCAGAAGCTCTCGCGGGTCATCGGGCGCTTCATCGCGGTTTGCAGCGGCATCTTCGAGGTCACGGCCTGCGTTCCGCATTGCACGCGAAGAGGTTCGCCAGCCTTGCCGGAGACATGGAGGTCGAGTCTGGTCTGCTTGCGAATCGGAATGTCACCTTCAAACGACTGGCGCAGCGCCCGGTTCAAAGCCGGATCGCTCGTTTTAAAGACCCGTGTGCCCACCGGAATGTCCTCCATCCGCAGATGACCATGGCGGAAGCTCAACCGGCTGCCGCGCATCTCGTAGATGCTGCCGCCTTGCTCGTGATTCGTGTCGTTGAGATTTTCAAAGACGACGCCATCACCGGGCTTTATCGCGAGTTGAAGCTCGTCCAGTTCCAGCGTGTCCGCGCCCAGGATGCGAGTCACCGCGCCGATATACGGGCCGCGCTTTTTGCCGTAGTAGGCACCGACGAGTTCCTGATGATTCACCCCGTGCATCCAGCCGGTGTAAAGGCCACGTGAAAAGGTCATCTCAAGCGCATAACGATCCTCCTCCGTCGCTGGAGCCGGCCTTCCAGCCAGTGCCCGATCAATGGCGGCTCGATAGACCTGAGTGACGCCAGCCACATACTCAGGCGTCTTGAGCCGACCTTCGATTTTGAAACTGCGAATGCCCAGCTCGATCAGGCGCGGGATTTCATCTACGGCGGCAAGGTCCTGCGGCGAGAGCAGGTAGCGCTTGTCGCCCAGATCACGCAGCTCGCCGTCCACGAGCATTTCATACGGCATGCGGCAGGCCTGCGCACACTCGCCACGATTCGCACTGCGACGCCCGAGCGACTCACTCGTGAGGCATTGACCCGAATACGCCACGCACAAGGCCCCATGCACAAACACCTCCAGCGGCACCTGCGCTTCTTTGAAGCGCTCCAGTTCCCGCAGGCTCAGCTCGCGGGCGAGCACGGCGTGGTCGATGTCGAGCTGCTTGGCAAATTCGAGGCCCTCCGGCGAGGTGATGGTCATCTGCGTGCTCGCATGCAGTCGCAGGTTCGGCGTGAGCGCCTTCACCATGCGGGCGAGGCCCAGATCCTGCACGATCACGGCATCCACCCCGCAATCCTCCAGCAGGTGAAGCTGCTTTTCCGCGTCACGCAGCTCGCCCGTGAAGATGAGCGTGTTGAAAGCCACATAACCCTTCACGCCATGTTCATGGAGAAATTTCATCAGCTCCGGCAGGTCCTCCTCCGTGAAGTTGTCCGCTCGCAGCCTCGCGTTGAAGCGTGGCATGCCGAAGAAGATCGCGTCCGCTCCATTCGCCACGGCCGCGCGGGCACATTCCCAGTTTCCGGCGGGGGAGAGCAGTTCGGGTTTGATGAAGGAAGACATGTGCCCTGCGTTTGCGACGGCTCAGCCCCCCGGTCAAGGTCACAGATCGTCATCCACCCGGCAAGAATCCTTCGCTGATGCTTGCAGCATGCCCCGCCTACCTGTCGTTTAGACCACTCATGAAGTCCCTTCTGTCCTTCCTGTCCCTTCTGTCAGTCGCCGCCGGCTCCACGCTTACGCCGCTCAAATACAACAACCCCGGCCTCGTCGTCGATCTCGGCGTCGGCCTGTGGGCCTGGCCGCTGCCGATGGATTTCGATGGTGATGGCGATCTCGATCTCGTGGTGAACTGCCCGGACAAGCCCTACAACGGCATCTACTTCTTCGAAAACGCCAGCGGCGACACCGCAAAGACGAAGATGCCCGTTTTCAAACCGGCCAAACGCATCAGCAAAGGCGCTCAAAACGTCCAGGTGAGTTACCTTGACGGCAAATCCGTCGTGCTCTCGCCCGGCCATGCGCATCCCGATTTCCTCAAGACCGGCATCGAGCAGCAGGTGAAGCTCGGCCCGCCCTCGAACATCCACATGAACATAGTCCGCGCCAACATGTGGCGCATGGTCGATTTCGAGGGCGATGGCAAAAACGACCTCATCGTCGGTGTCGGCGACTGGACCGAGTACGGCTGGGACAACGCCTACACCGCCGATGGCCGCTGGATGAACGGCCCCATTCGCGGCTATGTGTATCTGTTGAGCAACACCGGCACCAACGAAGCGCCAAAGTATGACAAGCCGAAGAAGATCAACGCCACCGACCGCCCTGTGGAGACCTTTGGTTGGCCTTCACCGAACTTTGGCGACTTCGACAACGACGGCGACCTCGACCTGCTCTGCGGCGAGTTCCTCGATGGCTTCACGTATTTCCAAAACACCGGCACTCGCACCAAGCCGAAGTATGCGCTCGGCGTCCGCCTCAAAGCCGAGACGGGCAAGTACCTCACGATGGACCTCGAAATGATCACGCCCACCGCCATCGACTGGGACAAGGATGGCGACCTCGATCTGATTTGCGGCGATGAAGACGGTCGCGTGGCCTTCATCGAGCACACCGGCAAATTCGACGCCAAAGCGCCCGTCTATGCCGAGCCTCGCTATTTCAAGCAGGAGGCCGATCAGGTGAAGTTCGGTGCTCTCGTGACACCCGTCGGCTTCGATTGGGATGGCGATGGCGACACCGATCTCATCTGTGGCAACACCGCCGGTTATGTCGCCTTCATCGAAAATCTCAGTGGCAAAGGCGTCGAGCAGCCGAAATGGGCCGCGCCGGTCAAACTCGAAGCCGCAGGCAAAGTCATCCGCCCGATGGCCGGCCCGAATGGAAGCATCCAAGGCCCCTGCGAAGCCAAATGGGGCTACACCACGCAAACCATCGCCGATTGGGACCAAGACGGCCTTCCCGACCTGCTTTTGAATTCCATCCTCGGCAAAGTCGTGTGGTTCAAAAACATCGGCACCCGCCAAAAGCCGCAACTCGCCCCCGCTCAGCCCATCGAAGTCGAATGGAACGGCTCACAGCCCCATCTCGCTTACGGCTGGCTGCGTCCGGAAGGCAAAGGGCTGCTCACACAATGGCGCACCACGCCTGTTGGCGTCGATTGGAACAAGGACGGCCTCACCGATCTCGTCATGCTCGATCAAGAAGGTTACCTCGCCTTCTTCGAGCGTGCCAAGCAGGGCGACAAACTCATCCTCAAACACCCGCAGCGCGTCATTTGTGCCTCTAACAAGGCTCACAAGGCTGAAGAAGGTCTCAAAGTGAAAACTCCCGTCGCCATGACCGCCGGCGAACCTTTGCGCCTCAACGCCGGCATCGCTGGCAAGAGCGGCCGACGCAAGCTTTGCATCATGGACTGGGATCAAGACGGCCAGCTCGACATCCTGCTCAACTCCGCCAACGCCAACTTCCTCCGCCAAGAAAGCACTGCTAACGGCAAATGTTTCTTCACCGACATGGGCCTCCTATCCGACGCCAACATCGAAGGCCACGACGTCAGCCCAACGACCGTCGATTTCAACGCCGACGGCCTCCCCGACTTCGTCGGCGGTGCCGAAGACGGCCATCTGTATTACATGCGCAATCCGAAGGCGAAGTGAGGGCACTCGTAGAGGCAGGCGTCAGCATGCCTTCTGGGCTTGGAGGCGTACGGAAAACGGACGTTTTCCGCTACGACAGCTAGGTCGTAGTAGCGGCGGGCGTCAGCACGCCGTGAGCGATTGGCATCACGAAAAGCTCCATGCTTTGATGAACGTCAGAATTCAGGAAACTGACATTTTCCACTACTAAGGCAAAGTGATCACGCGAGGATGCTCTTCACCACATTCCCAGCAATGCCGGTGAGGCGCATGTCGAGGCCTTGGAATTTGTAATTCAGGCGCTCATGGTTGATGCCGAGGAGGTGCATGATGGTGGCGTTCAGGTCGTGCACGTGGACGCCGTCGCGGACGATGTTGTAGCTGTAGTCGTCGGTTTCGCCGTGGATGTGGCCTTTTTTGACGCCGGCTCCGGCGAGGAAAAGGCTGTAGCAGCGTGGATGATGGTCGCGGCCGTAGTTGGTCTCGGTGAGCGTGCCTTGCGAGTAGATGGTGCGACCGAATTCGCCGCCCCAGACGATGAGAGTGTCGTCGAGCAGGCCGCGTTGCTTGAGGTCTTTGATGAGCGCGGCGGTGGCCTGGTCGGTGTCGCGGCACTGGCCTTTGATGGCATTCGGAAGGCCGCCGTGATGGTCCCAGCCCATGTGAAAGAGCTGGATGCAACGCACATCGCGTTCGGCGAGGCGGCGGGCGAGCAGGCAGTTCGCGGCGTAGGTGCCTGGCTTGGTCACATCCGGCCCATACATGTCCAAAATGTGCTGTGGCTCGTTTTTCGTGTCCACGAGGTCGGGCACGCTCATCTGCATGCGAAAGGCCATCTCGTATTGAGCGATGCGCGTGACCGTTTCGGGATCGCCGAAGGCTTGGAAGTCTTTTTGGTTCAGCTCGGCGAGTTCATCGAGCATCTGACGGCGCATGGGACGACCCACACCGGCTGGATTCGAGAGATAGAGCACGGGATCACCCGAATTGCGGAAGCGCACGCCGGCGTGATGCGTGGGCAGGAAACCGCTGCCCCAGAGTCGGTCGTAAAGCGGCTGATCCTCGCGACGACCCGTGCCGAAGGACGTCATGACGACATAAGCCGGCAAATCGTGGTTCAGGCTGCCGAGACCGTAGCTGAGCCACGAGCCAATGCTGGGACGACCTGCGAGTTGCGAGCCGGTTTGGCAAAACGTGATCGCCGGATCATGATTGATGGCCTCGGTGAACATGGAGCGGATGAGGCAAATCTCGTCGGAAGCGCCGCTGATGTTCGGAATGAGCTCGCTGAGCTCCATGCCGCTCTTGCCATGCTTCGCGAACTTGAACATCGACGGAGCCACCGGGAAGGATTTCTGCCCCGAAGTCATCGTCGTGAGCCGCTGACCTTGCCGAATCGACTCCGGAAGGTCTTTGGCGCGTTGAGCAGCCATTAGCGGCTTCGGATCAAAGAGGTCCATCTGTGACGGAGCGCCGCTTTGGAACAGATAAATGATGCGCTTGGCCTTCGGCGCGTAGTTCGGGAACGAAGTCGCGCCTTGGAGTTGCGCGAGTGCGATGGAGCCGATGGCCGCCGAGGAGTTGCGGAGGAAAGTGCGGCGGTTGAGGGCATCCTGAACATTGAACATTGAACGCTCAACATTGAACATTGAATGAGAAGAAGCGTGGGGCATGGCGGAAGAGAGTTGGTGGTGGTTTGAGCAATTCAATGTTCAGCGTTCATTGTTGAATGTTCGATGTTCATCAGGGTTCTTTGCTACGAATGGCGTTGGACCTGGCGGTTCGGATGCTGGCGACGAAAATGCGGATGAGCTGATCAGTCTCGTCAATGATCGGACGTGCGCTGGCGGGATTTTTGGTCAGCGGCACGCGGACGGCGAGCTTGAGCCAGCGCAGCGTTTCGCGAAGCTCTTTAAGTCCGACTTTCATTTTGTGAATGAAGTCCTTCGGCGACTCAGCCGACACCGCTTCTCCCTGATGCCCCAGCGGAGCCGTCCCTGATCGAAGCAACTGTCCGCCAATATGACGGCCTGCCTCTGTCTTGTGCATGCCTTCGGTGAAAAGAACAATCGAGACCGCGAAGTCGAGAAGTCGCTCTTCCAGATCAAACTTGGGCTGCTGGTTTACTTTGGCACTCATGATCGACGCACAGGGCTGAATTCAATGTTCAATGTTGGATGTTCAAAGTTCAATGTTCCTGAATCTCGCGTTTAAAAGGCTTCCGGGTTGGCGAGGTAGTCACTCGGATGAACGACGGTGATCTCGGATGATACCGCTTTGAAGTCGTCGATATTGAAAGTGAAGATGCGCGGGATGCGGTGCAGCCGCGCGTAGGCGACGAGGCGCATGTCGTGGGCTTTGAGGCCTGTGATGTGGTGAGTCTGCACGATACGAAGCCATTCTTTGAGAATGCCCGCAGGGTCTTCGAGGCGAAGAAACCGCTTTTCGACTTTGTCCAAAAGCTCGCCAGCAGCTTCCTCGGTCCATCCGAGTCCGCGTTTATCAACCGGACGTGTGGCGGTCACCCAAAGCTCGTAAAAAGTCTGCCCGCTGACGAAGAGCATTTCTTTTCGTGCCGTTAGCTCTGCCAAGCTATGTGAAGCCAGCTCATGTAGCTCGCAATCCGTGTCGGCAATGCGCAGAAGCAGATTCGTGTCTATGAGCCAGGCACTCATTCGTCGGGCGAGTAGATGGACTCACGTGAAGCCGCGTAATCCGAAAGGCCCGCGGGTTTGGCGATGCTCTTGATCCAGTCGAGCATTTCTTGCCGCCGAACATCAGCAGATTCAGCTTTGGACGAATCCTGCTGCGCGGGTGTTTCAGGAAAGACCTCAATGACGACGCGGCTCTGGTCGTACTGCATTTGGTAGGTCTGCTTTCCGGCGGGGCGGAAATGCTCCAGCAGGGCGTCCACGAGGCTGGCAGGGGACTGGAAGGTCTGGGTGCTCATGGCGGCAGTGTATTCGAAATCACGGGCGCGTCACCACCTCGTTCATGTTGAGGATGACGCTGGCGGTGACGCCGTAGGCGGCGAGTTCGGCCGGGTTGAGTGCGGCGTCCGGCTTGTGGGCACC
>JBEIGR010000298.1:0-6872 GCA_040381795.1 Verrucomicrobiaceae bacterium
TCGGGCTTCATGATGGTGTGGCAGAAGAGACGGGGCTGAGCCATGAAGAGGAGGTGAAAGTGGTTTTTGCTGTCGATGGCCATCTGCGGCTGGATGGAATAGATGATGGGGCCGAGGAGCTGGGTGCTGAGACGTTCCTTGGAGCGATCATCGACCATGCGTGCGTAAAGCGTGACGGAATCGATGTCTCGAAAGATGATGGCCTGATATCGGCGGGCACGGCCTGCCTGGGGAAAGCCCTGCGGCACGCCGAAGGATTCATCAAACATGGGCTTCGAATCGGTGACGGTGATGCGTGAGCGATTGGTGGCGTAGTATTGGCTGCTGGGCGGGTGGTAGATGCTGGCGACGGTGTAAAAGGTGCCGAGATCGGCGGTGGAGGCGCTGCCTTCGATCTCGACGGTGTGCCGTGTGGTGCTGCCCGCCTTTAAAGTGATGGCATCGCGGGAGCTGATGGGCACGGGGGCGAGCTGGCGGCCCTGCGAATCCTCAAACTGGAACTGCAACCAAGGCCGCGAACCGACGCCGCCGACGATGGCATCGGCTCCGGAGCGGTTCGTGATGGTGACGAAGGCCAGCAGCGGCTCACCCTGAAGGAAGTTGCTTTTTTGCAGCGTGAGATTCGCGGCATACTGAGCCGCAGCGGGGCTGGCGAGAAGCAGGAGAAAGAAAAAAAAGCGCATGGCGGGAGTATGGGGGGAAGAGGACCGAGGAGTCAAGGGGGCGTAAAGCTTGAGCAATCAGCGATCGGAGTTCATCAATCTGTGGTTCAATCCCTTGGCGAGGTTCGGAATGTCGATTGCTGATTGTTGAAGTGGGGGACCTGCGCCCGCCTCACGGCGCGGTGTCTCGAACGGTGCGGAAGCCGCGTGCGGGGGCGGTTTCGAGGGCGGATTCGGGGAAGAGCCGAGCGGTGAGGAGTTGGTCGTTGGATTTGAGGCCGTAATGACCGCCACGGGCGACGGGGACACGCACATCGGGGAACTCGGGATGCGAAGGCCACGCGGCGTCTTTGTTTTCACTGGCGGTCCATTCTTGCACGTTACCCGCCATGTCCTGCACGCCGTAGGGGCTCACGTCCTGCGTGCTGCGGGTGACGGCGGCGGTGAGATTGAAGCCATCCACCTGGCCGCCTTTGGCATTGGCGGAAGTGGTGTAGTCATCGCCGAGGTTGGCGGCGTTGGGGCGTGATTGATTGCCCCAGGGGTAGCGGAGGCCTTTTTCACCACGGGCGGCTTTTTCCCATTCCTGCTCGGTGGGGAGGCGCTCGCCACGCCATTTAGCGAAGGCGTAGGCGTCAAACCAGTCCACCTGCGTGACGGGCATGTCGAGGGAGAGGGCCTCGCCATTGAAGCTGGTGCCGCTTTGCGCGGCGGCGTGAATGCCGGCCCACTTGGGCGGTGTGTGGCCTTCTTTGGTTTTGGGTTGCTCGGGATGGTCGAAACGGTTCACGGGGCCTTTTCTCAGCTCGGCGAGGAACTCGGCATACTGAGCGATGGTGACCTCCGTTTGGCGCATCCAGTAGTCCGGCAGCTTCACGCGTTCGTTTTTCTGATATTCGAAGGTGCCAGCCGGAATCTGACGCCAGGCCACGCTGGTGCTGGCGGCCTTTTTCGGCTTTGAGGAAGGCACGATGCCATTGGTAAGCGCCCCGGAGAGGGCGGCGGCGATGAGGATGGCAATGGCGGCGAGCCACAGCCACCACGGGCGTTCACGAGCGACGGTGGCCGGAAGCGTCTCGGCCTCGATTTTCTTCACGATGCTGTGCTCGCGCATGGCATCGCGGATTTCATCGAGGGCATCGAGGAGACCGCTCCAGTCGTGCTGGCCGTTTTGCAGGGTTTCGAGCACGCCACGGGCTTTTCCTTCGTTGGCGACATCTTTGAGCAGGAGCAGCAGCGCCTTTACATCGGCCTTGGCATCGCGTTTGGCGGTGGTGGCCTGGCGGAAGATGTTGGTGATGCTGGCCTGGTGCTCGCCATCGACGTAAATATCACGCGGAGCGAGGCTGCGATGATGGTAGCCACGGCTGGTGGCATGCTCCATGGCCTCGGTGATGCCGTGGAGCACCTCGATCACGCGGCGTTCGGAGAGTCGCTCGCCAGATTCTTCGATCTCTTCCAGCGTGCGGCCACGCGGAATCTCCCGCGTGTAGAAGAGCCAGCCGTTCGCCTCACCCGCCTCATACAGCGGGGCGATGCGGGCAAAGGTGAGCGAGGCCTTCACGCGAATACGCTCTTTGAATTTCGCCACGACTTCCGGCTTCTTCAAATACTCGGGCTTCAGCAGCACGAGAGCCACCGGACGCTGCACGCTCACCTGCACGGCGCGGTAGGTTTCCGCCTCGTTTTCGATGTAAAGGCGGTCGAGCACCTGATAACTGCCCAGCACGGTGCCGGGCACCATGACGGGCGGCGGTTCAGAGGCATCTACCGGGGCGGTGAGCAGGGCCTGCACCCGCTGCACGAGCTTCTCCGGCGGATAAGGGCCGTCTTTGAGCACGGTGGTGCCAGCGACCTGCTCCTCGAAGCCGCTCAAATCAAAGCGTGTGGTGAAAAGCACACGCCCGTGTGGAAAGCGTGCCCGCGCCGCATCACGCAGCGCAAAGCCGGTGTGCCCGGCATCAAAGATGGCCTCGGTGACGAGCACATCGAGTGCTTCCGCCTTGGCAATCCAGGCGGCTGCCTCATCCGCATCGGCGAGGGGCACGATGGTGAAGCCGGGAAGCTGCTCTCTCAGGAAAACGGCGCGGCTTTCGAGGAGGCTGGCATTGGAATCGACAAAAAGAAGAATCATCAGCGGGGGTGCCCTGCATCAGGGCCGGGCCACGGGCGGGAGGAGCGGGTTCGGCGAATTACCCGGCATGGCGGCACCGGGAAGGATCAGTTTCGCCTGCTCCAAAAGATCCCGCGGCTCAGCGGCGACGTCTTGGAGCTTGTTGTCATAATAGAGGTGCAGCATGTAGCCGTGGTACGTCTTCGGATTGCGCTGCGCCGCCTCCTCCGGCGTGGGCGGAGGCAGGGTGTAAACGATATCGACGATCTCCATGTCCGTGCCCAGCCAGTTCACCGGCTGCGTCTGCCAAGTCTCGATGAGCTCGGTGGTGTTATCGAGCTGCGTGCTTCCGTTATGGCGGTAGTAAAAGAAGGCTTTCAAGTCGATGGCGTTCGGGTCGATGGACTTGCTGCCATTGCGCTGAATGGGCACGCGGAGCAGGAAACGCTCCCCACCATCCTTCACCGAGAAGTCACGCTTGATCTCGCAGGCTCCGAGGCGCAGGCGCTTTTCCGATTCACTCGCCGGTGGCGATCCGATGGAGGGCGCGGCCACGGTGTCCGCTCCCGGCACATTGCCGAGGCGGCGCAGCGCCAGATCGAAGAACTGCCCGGCCTTCGCTGCGCCTTGGAGCTGGATGCCGCGCCACATGTCCACCGCTTTGGTGTTCAGGCCCATCTGCTCGTAAACTTCCGCCGTCTCCGCCATCACGGCCGGGTGATTTGGAGAGACCAAATCCGCCTGCTGGAGGGTTTGAAGCGCTTCCTGGGTATTGCCCGCCGTGCGCAGGTCTTTGGCGGCGGCCAGCAGGCCATTCACATCACGACGCGGATCGACGACGGCAGCATTCGGAAGGCTTTGCGTGCCATCGAGGCCTTTCGGGAGATCCTTTGGCATCGGACGGCCAGCACCCGGCAGCTCCGGCGCTGCTTCGGTGGGAGTCGTGACGGGTGCCTTCGAAAAATCAGGGATCGGCGGGGCTTTCATGCCGCCGCCGGGAAGGGCGGGCGGCGGCTCATTGGCGGCGAGGCTGGGAACAGGCGGCGCTTTGCCAAACGTGCCCATCGGCGGCGGCGCATTCGGTGAAACCGGCGGCGGGGCGAGGAAAGGCACGGCGGGAGCTGCAGGCGGTGGCGTGTTGAACTGTCCCGGCTCCGGCACTGGCTTCCGCGTGCCGGTGGACGCCAGTCCGGGCAGCGGCGGCACATCACGGGCGCTCGCGGCAGCCATTTCCGCCTCGCTCGGGCTTTTCGCGGCCAGAAGCCAAATCAGCAGCCCGAGCTGCGAGACGGCCAGCAGGCCGAGCGAGCCCCAGGCAAGCGCTGAGGAACGCTCACGATTGTGAGTGAGAATGGAGGAAGGGGGAGTCACGAGGGTTTTTTACCGGAAAAGGAGCGGCATCGTATGGGTTTGCCGGAGATGTGTCAATGGTGCTGCCGGGCTTCGTGAGGCAGCTTTGGTTGCCTTTTCGCATTCACGCATCACTCGTCACACGCTCATGGCTTCCCCCGCACCCATCTCCCACCTTTCCCCCGCTCAGATAGCGGCGGCGCTGAGCCAGCGGGAGGGCTTTGTGTGGATGGATTCCTCCCTGCCTCAGCCGGGAGCGGTGAGCGTGCTCACGGCGGAGCCCATCGAGGTGCTGCGCGGTCACATCGAGCGGGACTGGAAGCTCGTCCGCGCCGCTCTGAGCCTGCCGCGAGCCACGCGGGGCGGCCTCTACGGCTGGGTGGGCTACGACGGACAATTCGTGCTTGGGGTGTATCCGCACGGCATGATCTACGAGCACGACACGGGCCGCTGGTCTGCCTTCGGCGATTTTAAGATTCCTGATTCGCGATTCGGGATTCCTGATTCGCCGCCGCCCCTGGATTTTCGGCCGTTGGTGAGCAAAAACGACTTCACCGGCATGGTGCGGAAGGCGCAGGACTACATCGCGGCCGGCGATATCTACCAAGTGAACCTCTCCTACCCGTGGACCGCCGACTGGCCGGAAGAAGCCGATGCGCTGGGTTTGTATCTGAAACTCCGCGAGGTCTCCCCCGCGCCTCACGCGGCATTTTTGCGGCTCGATGGCACCGCCGTGCTCTCCGCCTCGATGGAGACCTTTTTGAAGCTCGACGGCCAGCAGATCACCACGCGACCGATCAAGGGCACGCGGCCTCGTTTCATCACCGATGTGCAGCGGGATGTGGCGGCGCAGAACGAGCTACGGGCCTCCGAAAAAGAAAAAGCTGAGCTGCTCATGATCACCGATCTCGAACGCAACGACCTCGGCCAGGTGTGCGAATTCGGCAGCGTGCAGGTGCCGGAGCTGTGGCGTGTGGAAAGCTTTGCGCAGGTCTTCCACCTCGTCTCGACCGTCACCGGCCGCCTGCGGGCGCACATCGACCACGCGGGAGCCTTTCGTGCCTGTTTTCCCGGCGGCAGCATCACCGGCGCACCCAAAAAACGGGCCAGCGAAATCATCGCCGAACTCGAAAAGCATCCGCGCGGCATTTACACCGGCGCCATCGGCTGGTTCGGCTTCGACGGCCGCAGCCAGTGGAACATCGCCATCCGCACCGCCATCCAAAAAGGCCCCGAAATCCGCTTCCACACCGGCTGCGGCATCGTCGCCGATTCCATCCCCGAGCTGGAGCATGAGGAGAGCTTGCACAAAGCCGCGGGCATTCTCAAAGCGGCAGCGCAGAGGGTGTAGGGCGAAGAGTCACTTCATCAACTCTCACTTCCCCTTCTCCAGCCACTTTCTCCATCGCGGGAGCTCCTTGCCGAGGAGTTCGGCGGGGCGGGTGCTGAAGAAGTCGTAGGCGACTTTGTTCTTGGCGGCCATTTGATTCTTCTCTCAATCCAGCCACTTCCAGGCAGGCAGGACGCGGATCGTGAGGCCTTGTTCTTCGAGTTGATCTTCCTGATTCAGGGTGAGCACGAGTAGCTCTCTCGGCTGGCCTTTGATGCCGCCGGGCAGGGGGGCGGCTTGGAGGAGGCCGCGGAGTTCGCGGGCGCGGTTTTCGGGAGTGAGGCGGGCGCAGCACTGGATGGCGAGCGAGGGCGTGACGAAGTCGCATTCCCAGTCGTTCGGCATGGCGGCGAAGGTGGGTGACTCGCCGAGGCGGCGGAGGTGGAGCAGGACGGCGTTTTCGAAGCGGCGACCGAGGTCGGGCGTGGGGTTCGGCGTGTTCGCGGCGGCGAGTCCGGTGTCGATGGCGTAATACTTCGGCGGGCTGACGACGCGTTGTTTGAACTTCGTGCTGAAGCGCGGCACGGCCAGCAGCAGCCAAGCATCCTGCAAATATTCGATCATGCGGCCCGTCTGGGCCACGGAAGGCAGGGCGAGTCCTTTGGCGAGCGACTGCAAGGACAGCGGCTGCCCGGTGTGGGCCAGCAGATGCAGCATGAGAGTCATGAGAGGTCGCGAGGCCCGCAGGGCATGACGGGAGACGATGTCACGCTGCACCACGTCCCTCAAAAGCTCGCGCAGCAGGACGGCACCCTGCTCAGCGCCGGCGGAGAGAGCGGCGGCGAAGCCTCCGCGTGCCAGATAATCCTGCAAACTGGTCGCGCCGGGCTGTTGGGTAGTGAATTCGAGGAATTCGCGATACGAGAACGGATAGACCTCATGCGAGAGATGCCTGCCGGTGAGCTTGGAGCCGAGCTCACGGCCCAGCAGGCTTGCATTCGAGCCGGTGAGGCAGACGCGGCGACCTTTGTCGAGCAAGGCGCGGACGAGCCGCTGCCACTCTGGCACCTCCTGCACCTCGTCGAGGTAGATGGTGGCATCTGGATGATGCTCATCGAGCAGGCCGAGCAAGGGCGCGAAGTCTTCCGGGCCGAGTCCATATAGCCGTGTATCCTCCAAATTGAGCGTGACGGCTTTTCCCTTCACCATCTGCCTGATCTGGCCCAGCAAGGTGCTTTTGCCGCAGCGCCTCACGCCCGTGAGAACCAGCGCGTGCGACTGCTGCTGGCTGCGATTCCAAGTCGGCTGGCGATGCCGTTGCAGCTCGCCCGCAACCGCAGGAGGCACCGCTGGCTGGTCGAGCACGGCGAGGAGGGTTTCACGGAGGA
Organism: Verrucomicrobiaceae bacterium; assembly: GCA_040381795.1. Classification (GTDB taxonomy): domain Bacteria; phylum Verrucomicrobiota; class Verrucomicrobiia; order Verrucomicrobiales; family Verrucomicrobiaceae; genus Prosthecobacter. The sequence continues at coordinate 6,844 of JBEIGR010000298.1, forward strand.
GCATGGGGAGATTCTAAGCCCTTCCAGAA
>JBEIGR010000299.1:0-6870 GCA_040381795.1 Verrucomicrobiaceae bacterium
CCTCACCATCGGCACCACCGCCATCACGGGCGGGACCAGCGGCAGGCTCCTCACCAGTGGCACCACCGTGGGCGAGCTCACCCTCGGCACCGGAGTCTCCACCTTCCTCGGCACCCCAAGTCTGGCCAATTTCAACACCGCGCTCAGCGATGCCGATGTCGCCACGCTCACCGGAACCGAAACGCTCTCGGGTAAAACGCTCACGGCCCCCCGGTTTGCCGACCTCGGCTTTGTCGCAGATGCCAACGGCAACGAGTTGATGATCCTCGACACTGTGACCTCCGCCGTCAACGAACTCACATTGGCCAATGCCGCCGCTGGCACCAACCCCACGATCACGGCCACGGGGGGGGATACCAACATTGGCATTAACCTTGCCACGAAAGGAACAGGAAGGGTGAGTCAGACGACCGGCTCCTCCCAAGTGTGGTCCATCGGTCCAAATTCAGGAGATGCCTTCACATGGTCGCTGCAACTCAACGGCACAACGACTCTTGCCGTTAACAATGCCGCAAACCTCAACGCCTCATCATTCAGCATCGCTGGCCAAACCATCGCAAGTGGTTCTTTCGGCTCAATCACTTTAGCCGGAAACACAGGCAACTTTGGCCGAGTGATTGTCAGTGCGTCGCAGGCTCTCAGTGGAGCAGGCGCAGTGAATGTCACCACCTCCGTCACCAAATACACCAGCACCGGAGCCTCGCAGGCTCTCACGCTCGCAGACGGCACCGATGGGCAAATCAAGATTGTTGTGCATGTCGTCGATGGCGGCAGCGGAGTGCTAACCCCGACCACCAAAACAGGTTACACCAGCCTGACATTCACGAACGCAGGCGACACGGCCACGCTCCTCTACAACACCACCATCGGCTGGACGATTCTCTCCGTCAACGGCACCACCATCACCCCCTAAAAACATGAACTTGTTTCCCACCAATGAAACCCCACCGACCCCTGCTCAACACGTTGCTCAACTGCTGGTGAGCGGCGTGAACGAAGGACTCGCTCACCGAGTCGCCCAAATGCGGAACCTCTGGGAACTCCTCTGGCAAGACCCCCGCGCCACGCCTGCCGAGATCCTTGCCGAACTCGGCACCAAAGCCACGCTCCTCTTCCAAGCCGCCAGCAAAGCCCGAGCCGATCTCGAGCAAATGGCCGCGCTTGCCGGCACGGACGCCGCCACCCTCCTCGGTGATGCCAAATACCTGGCCCCCGCCGCGCCCGTAACCTTCCATGCCAACGGCAGTGTGACGCTCAAATGACTCCATGAGAACCTACTTTCTCTACCTCGACTCCAAGCCCGGCGATCCCCTCAAGGAAACCGCCTTGCGTCGTGTCGTGGAGAAAGCCTGCCGTCACCTCGAGAAGCTCGCGCCCGGGCTCATCAACTTTGAGGAGCCGATGGATGAGATGGACCTCGCTCAAAGCAAGTTCCCCATCATCACCTTTCGCTTCTGCGCTTTTGGAAACGATGACACCGCCCAATGGCGGCGCGTGCGCTCCGAGGAGCCCGTCATTTACGAAGTCGCCTTCAGTGTCAATCACGCCTGGGCCGCCCGCTGGTGGCATGCGTTCATCGGACGCAACCATGACCTCTACACCCACTGCCTGCATGAGCTGCTGCACGTCATCGGCCTCTATCCCCGCCTGCCCTCCGGTGCCGCCTACCACAACCCCGACCCCGGCAGCGTCATGCACAGCCACCCCCGCTTCCCCCACCTCACCGACAGCGACCTCGGCCAACTCCGCTACCTCCTCACCACGCAGCCATGAAAACGATCCTCCACATTCCCTTTGTCGCATGGGTGGAATGAACAACAACCGAAACCATGAGTAAGACCCTAGATTCCATCCTTGCCTCACCTGCGTTGACCAAACTGCCCGGTGTGCCTCGCCATTCGCCTGCGGCAGAAGAAGCCATTGCAAGCGTTGCCGCGCTCGCCGCGCAGCAAGCCGCCGATCTTCCTGTGGGAGCGTCACCGTTTGAGGTCGCACCTGAAACGCCCCTGGGCATTTCATTCTCCTTCAGCCTCAACCCTACCACCCGCACCTTTGACTTCTGCTCGCCCCACGCCCTGCGCACCGAGATCCGCGAGATGGAAGGCCAGATCAAAGGCACTTTCCATTTTTAACATGCACCCTTTGCAGCACATCGCCATGGTCTGCGCCCTCGGGCTGCTCATCGCGCTGTCGCTGCGCCTCATTGCCCAACTCCCCAAACCATGAGCGATGCCGACCATGAAAAACGAATCACCCGTCTCGAAGCCACGCTCTGGGGCTCGGACGACAACCCCGATCGCGGACTAGTCTCTCGACACATGATGACCGAAGCCATCGCCATGGAACTCAAGAACGACGCCAGAAAAATCATCTGGCTCCTCATCACCGCCGTCCTCCTCGCAGTCGTCAATTTAGTGCTCAACAAAGAGCACGCCACCGCTCCCAAGCCAGCCGCCACCGCCATCACCTCCGACGTGGCTAAGGACCAGCAGCTGGCCGCGCGTAGCCGCGCTCCCTAAAGCGTGAGCACGCCCTGGCTTTGACACACCCGCCGAGGCATGGATCACAACTTTCCACCTCGCAGGGCTGCACCGATCACGGTCAAATCCGTCTTCGCCAGCAAAACCGTCATCGGCATCCTCGTCGCCCTGGTCGCTAAATTCAGCGGCCTCGCCGAAGATGACCTCTCCGGAGTCGTCGTCACGGCTGCCGCCATCTGGCCGGTGCTCCTCGGCATCGTCGCCGATCTCGGTGCCATCATCGCTCGGATGCGGGTCACCGACTTCGATAAGAGCATCTTCAAACGGCGCGACTTCTGGCTCCAGATCCTCAGCGCCCTCATGACCGCCACCGCCGCCTTCGGCTACGACCTCAGTGCCCTCGAAGGAGTCATCGCGAAAGGCCTCGACGCCTGGCCTGCTCTCGTAGCCCTGGCTGCATCCCTCTTCGGCATCTTCGGCAGTCTCACCGCCAAGCAAAAGCTCAAGACCTCCATGCCCTCCAGCCGCCTCCTGCCCATCTTGATCTTGATCTCAATCTCGCTCTCACTCCCCAGCTACGCAGAAACGCTCGACACCTGCTGCGCCGTGCGCATCAAGCCCACCCTCATCACCGGCGTGGCCCAGCTCTGGTCCAAAAACGACAAGCTCTGGCCCCAACGCGCAACCCTCCGCATCCTCTTCCTCAACGGCACCAACAACGAGCGCAGCAAAGCCTGGCGTGAGTTCTCCGAGATCGATGCCCTGGTCAACCTGACCCTCGTCAAGGTCAGCACCGAGCCAGCTGAGATCCGCGTGCAGTTCGATGTCAGCAAAGGTCACTGGAGTTACCTCGGCACCGACTGCACCCGCATCAAGGCCCCGAATCCCACGATGAATCTGGGTCTCCGCAACCTCGACTTCCGCGCCGAGTGGAGACGCGTCGCCCAGCACGAGCTCCTTCACGCATTAGGCTTCGAGCACGAGCATCAGTCCCCGAATTCCACCATCCCCTGGAACAAAGAAGCCGTCTATGCCTACTACGGCAGCACCCAAGGCTGGAGCCGCTCCCAGATCAAATTCCAAGTCCTCGACCGCTACACCGGCCTCAACTGGCAAGGCACCCGCTACGATCCCACCAGCATCATGCAATACCCGATCCCAGGCCAGCTCACCGACTACAAGCTCCACGTCGGCTGGATCTCACGCCGCTCTAAATTTGACGACGCCGAACTCGCTCGCCGGTATCCTAACTAACTGACATGAAGATCCTCGGCAAAGGTTTCCATCTCCCCGAATTTGCGGAGTATCTCGACAAGGTCGAGTTCAAGCCCTGGCGTCCGAAGGCCATCTGCATCCATCATTGCGCCGCCCCCTCACTCGCTCAACGGCCGCACGGATTCCTCGATCAGCACATGCTCAACCTCCAGGACTTCTACGAGGGCAAGGGCTGGAGCGCAGGCCCGCACCTGTTCATCGACGACGATCAAGCCTGGGTCTTCACGCCGCTCAATCAGCGCGGTGTGCACGCCGTCAGCTTCAACAGCTACGCCCTCGGCATCGAGATGCTCGGAGACTACGACACCGAAGATCCCACCTCCGGCCGAGGAGCCCAAGTGCTCGACACCACGGCGCGAGTCGTCGAGCTCCTGCTGGCCAAGCTCAACCTCACGAAGGCCCAGATCCTCTTCCACCGCGACGATCCCAAGACCAACAAAACCTGCCCAGGCCGCAAGATCCGGAAAGACTGGTTTCTAAATTTGATTCAGCCCTAACGTGACGCAAGACGTGACGCGCCTGCCGTTACTGGGCAGATGTTAAGAGTTCGAACCCTGTACCGCGCACCATCCTTAGACGCCCCTTTCCTCGTGTTAGAGGGTGATCGAGGGACGCCGTTAGACGGGCAGAGACAAAAAGGACGTGACGCAGGGCGTGACGCCGTTAGAATGGCGGCGATGAAAGTGCGAGAGAGAAAATATCGGGGCGGGCGTGTGGCTTGGCAGCTCGATCTGGGGGTGATTGATGGGCGACGGGTGCAGCGTGCTTATCTGACGAAGGAGGCGGCGACAACAGCGCTGAGGGATGCGAGGGCGGCGAGGAAAAAGCACGGGGATGGGGCGGTGACTCTGACGCCTACGGAGATCGCGGAGGTGGTGAGGCTGAAGAGTGAGCTGGAGGGCTGTGGGGCTTCGCTGGCTGAGGCGGTGCGCTTTTTTCTGGCGACGTCGGGCAAGGTGCAGCTGCAGGGCACGGTGCTGATGCCGAAACTGGTGGAGATGTTCCGCAAATCGCGCAAGAGCGCGGGATGTGGGAAGGCCTACACAAATCAGCTGAATGTGTCTCTGGGCTCGCTGGGCAGGATGTATGCGCTGCTGCCTGCGTCACAGCTCACTCGTGACGCGGTGGAGCGGTGGCTGAGTGGCAATGCCTGGGCTCCGAAAACGCAGAATAATTACCTGGGAGACGCGAGGGCGCTGTGCGGCTGGGCGGTGGACCAGGGATGGATGTTGGTGAATCCGTGCGTGAAGATCGGGAAGCAACGCGAGGTCAGAGAGGAGATCGCGACGCTGACGCTGGAGCAGTGTGAGCGGCTGCTGGCGGCGGCCGTGCAGGATGCTGCGGTGTGTGGGTATGTGGTGCTAAGTCTGTTTTGCGGGATCCGGCGGGCTGAGATCCAGCGGATGAGTTGGGAGGCTGTGGATCTGGAGCACAAGACGGTGATCGTGGCCGAGAAGCACGCGAAGGCGACGAGATCGAGGTCGCGAAGGGTGGTGGATCTGCACGCGAATGCGGTGGCGTGGCTGAGGGCGTGCTATGGATCCGCGATGCCGAGTGGGAAGATCTGCGAGGGCCGTTTTGGCGATGTGTGGCTGGCGTTTCGGAAGCCGGTGATCGGCGTGGAGGAATGGCCGCACAACGCCATGCGGCACACGTATGCGAGTATGCACTATGCGGCCTATGAGAACGAGGCAAAATTGCAGGTGCAGATGGGGCACGAGAGCGCGGCGATGCTGCACCGGAATTATCGGGCACTGAAGACGCCGGTGGAGGCGGCTGCGTTTTGGGATTTGCGGCCTTGTTAGTGACGCACCTGGTGACGTCGGGGGCCGATGGACTGGGGGACGCGGGGTGCGCTGTATTCGGGCTCGGCCGACTGCTCGACCTCGATGCCGACTGCTTCCATGGAGCGGAGTGCATCGCGGATCTCGGTGAGGAGCTTGGTGTCGAGGAGAGTTTGAGTCTGGCTGGCTTTGGCGATTTGGAGAATCTTGCGCACGTCGTTATGCATTTGGAAGATCATGACGGGCATGAGAAAGGTGAGCACGGCGAGGATCCCAAGGACAATGAGGATGAAGATGCCAATGGGATTGGAGGCGAGGCTATCGAGGGCTTGAGAACTCATGTTTGTGGATTGAATGGGGTTTTGATGCGAGGGTCAACGAAAGAATGAAGGAACTCCTGATGATGGGCGCATGTGTTGTCCTGGGCCTGCTGCTGATGCAGTGGGTCAGGTTGGGTCGGCCTTGGTGATGGGCTCAAGGATGTGGGCCTTGCGCAGCACGAGGTAGGTGGGGAGTGGAGCGGCTGCGTTCTCGACGCGGATATTGCCTTTGCGTTTGGCACCGAAAGAACTTTTTTCAGCGAGCAGGGCGATGTCGTCTTTCTGGTGGGCGCGATCCACAATGGCCGCCGCGATGTCGTAGTTGCAGCGCTTGAGATCTTCGAGGCCGATGCGCATGGCGAGCTTCATCACGTCCTGTTTGCTGAGGTGCACCAGGGCGGCCACCTTTTCGATTTTTTCCGCGAGGTCGTTTGGGATCGCGATGGGGGTGGGTTTGGAAGAGGCGCTCATGGGCTACAATGCACCTGATATAAATTTCTTCAAGTTTGTTGTTGCAATGATATAAGAATCTTATATCATCCCCATCATGAGCGAAAAGAAAAAGCCAAACACGAAGAGACCGGTGCCGATCTCCATGCCTGCTGAATTGGAGGCCCGCATCGAGACTACCTCAACCCTCGTCAAGCTGAGCAAGCAAGACGTCATGCGCCTCAGCATGGAGCGCGGCATCGACGTGCTCATCTCTCAGCTCACCGGCAGTGCCGCCTGACCCTTTCCCGATAACAACCAAACCAAGTAATCCGATGATGACGATGAATACAACGACCAGAAGATCAACAGGGACCACACGTGCAGCCGCTGGGTTGTGTGGCGAGCAGATGACAGTGGGGGCTGCGAGTGCTTATCAATCGCGGGATGCGGAGGTGCTGGCAGCGGGCACTTTCGCCGCTCGCGGTATCGTGTCGGTGCAATGCACCCCGCGCACGCGTGACACGCTGCGCCGTGCGGGGCTCCGGCGTCTGGTGATGTTTGCGCGGTATGAGGTGCGCG
>JBEIGR010000300.1:0-6823 GCA_040381795.1 Verrucomicrobiaceae bacterium
GCATCCTCCGCTCAGCGGATGTGATGCGCTGAAAAACAAGGTATTGACCTTCGATCGAGCGGATTGGTAGGATCGTCCCATGAAAGCAAGATTCGCATTCCCTTACGGGCGGATCGTTTCCGCCAAAACACGGCGGTGGGGAAATCCCTTCCGCGTCCTGCTCGATGTGGATGGCAATAACCAAGTGAAGAACCCCGATGCCCAGAACAGCGATCCAAACATCGCTCAACCGGCCGGGAAGCACGCGTCGGAGTTTCTGGCGCTGGACATCGCCATCTATAGCTGCGGTCAAGATGGCCAGCCACGCACGGCGGATGACATCGTCTCCTGGCGGGAGCCTTGAGTACTCCCATGGGGGCAGATTGGCTCAATTTCGTGGTGGGAGAGCCGGGCTTCTTTGAGGCCTGCGCCCGCCCGCCTTGACCCTGCTGCCTTCCTCGCCAAAGAGACCGTCTCCACCTCCTCTCTCGTGAACTCCCAACCCAAATCCAAGATCATGTCCACCTGGCTTGTCTATGCCCTTCTCACCGTTTTGTCCTGGGGCGTCTATGGCGTCATCCTGCATGCTGCCCGCTCAAAGATGCCCATGGGGCCTGAGACCCCGCATGCGGGCCTGAAAGCTTTCCTGTTCGTCTGTATCGCCTACGCCATCATCGGCGTCGTCGCCGCCCTCGTGCTGAAATTGCGTGGCTCCAGCATGAGCTTCACGGGAGATACCGGCAGTGGCATCCCGCTCAGCCTCATCGCGGGCATCGCCGGAGCTCTCGGTGCTCTCACGCTCGTCCTCGCCCTCGGCGCGGCGGCTTCACCCATCATCAAAGGTGGTGGCGGCTTCGGCGTGGCCGCTGCGGCCGCGGTAATGCCCATCGTCTTCGCCGGTGCCCCGGTCATCAACACCATCACGGCCATGGTCGTGCATCCACCGGAAGGCGGCTGGTCCAAACTGCCGCTCCCCTTCATCCTCGGCTGCGTCATGGCCGCCTGCGGAGCCTTCCTCGTGGCCAAATTTGCCCCCTCGAATACCGGCACCGCCACGCATGCACCTGCCGCTGGTGCCGCCAAGCCTCATTGATCTTCCCTCCGCGCTTGGCCACATGCCTAAACTCCTCCTCTTCGACATCGACGGCACGCTCATCGATAGCCATGGCGCGGGCGGCTCGGCCATCCTCGATGCGGCGGAGGAGTATTTTGGCGTATCGCGGGCGCAATTGCCGCCGCTCCAACTCGCAGGCTCCACCGATCCCGCCATCGCCATGGATGTCTTCGGTCATGTGGGCCGCGAGCCTGACCGCGAGGCCGTTTTTGCCTTTCTCGATCTGTATCTCACTCACCTGACTCGGCGGCTTCAGGCAGCGGATTTCAGCGGTTTCATGCTTCCCGGCGTGGTGGACCTTCTCAATGCCCTGCGTCACGAAAAAGACGCTCACCTCGGCCTGCTCACCGGCAATGTCCGCCGAGGTGCCGCCATCAAGCTCGGCCATCACGGCATTTTTGACCGCTTCCTCGATGGCGGCTTCGGCTGCGATCACCACGATCGCAACCAACTCGGCCCCATCGCCACCCAGCGCATGCAGGCCGCCACGGGCACGACCTACGCCCCGGCCGAAATCATCATCATTGGCGATACCCCGAAGGACATCCGCTGCGCCGCGGCCTTCGGTGCCAAATGCCTCGCCGTCGCCACCGGGGATTACTCCGCCGGGCAACTCGCCGAGCTCAATCCCTGGCGAACCATCGAGTCCTTTGCCGATGTCCCGGCGACGGTGAAGCTGCTTTTGAGCGAGGCGTGACCTCACAAATCCTCCGGTGCGGCTTGCTCCGGCTTTTTCATGGTCACGTTGCTGTATCGAATGCGTGGACCGTATTCATTAGGGTTGTTAGCGGGTGCCTCGCCTATTCTGCGGTTTGCTGGGCGTCCTCTCGGAATCCGCGCAGATGTCTCTACCTCCTCCTTGCCTCCGGGGTATTTCACGGGAGTGTGCGCCGCTTTTTCCCCAACCTACCACCATGCCCAAGACTCCTGCTGACACCGCCTTTCGCATCTCCGGCCCCGCCATTCGGCCGATCCGAAAATTGATGGTCGCGAACCGCTCTGAAATCGCCATCCGCGTGATGCGGGCGGCCACGGAACTCGGGCTGAAAACGGTGGGTATTTATGCGCAGGAGGACCGCTTTTGTCCGCATCGTTTCAAAGCGGATGAGGCGTATGAGCTGAACAAGGACAAGGGGCCGCTCGGGGCTTATCTCGACATCGAGGGCATCGTCACGCTGGCCAAAGAGAAGGGCGTGGATGCGATTCACCCCGGCTACGGCTTCCTTTCGGAGAATCCCAAGTTTGCGCAGGCTTGTGCGGACGCGGGGATCATCTTCATCGGACCTGAGGCGAAGATCCTCGACATGATGGGCGATAAAACGGCGGCACGCGAAGTGGCACGCCGAATCAAGGTGCCGATTCTCGAAGGCACGGACGAACCGGTGAGTGATCGCAAGGAAGCCATCGCAGCGGCGAAGAAGATCGGCTTTCCGCTGATCATCAAAGCGGCCTTCGGTGGTGGTGGTCGCGGCATGCGCATCGTGCGTGAGGCCAAAGACCTCGAAAAACTGCTCGATGAGGCCCAAACCGAGGCAGAGCGTGCTTTCGGCAATGGAGCCGTCTTCCTCGAAAAATTCGTCGGCAAGGCCAAGCACATCGAAGTGCAGATTTTGGCCGATAAACACGGCACGGTGCTCCATTTGCACGAACGCGACTGCTCTGTGCAGCGCCGTCACCAGAAGGTCATCGAGCAAGCGCCGAGCTATGGCGTGAAGCAGGAGATCATCGATGGTCTTTGCGATGCAGCGGTCAAACTGGCTCGTGAGGTGAACTACACGCATGCAGGCACCGTCGAGTTCCTCGTCGATCACGAATCGGGTGAATGGTACTTCATCGAAATGAATCCACGCATCCAGGTGGAGCACACCGTGACCGAAGAAATCACCGGCATCGACATCGTGCGCAGTCAGATTTTGATCGCTCAAGGCCATGCGATGCATGCAGAGCCGTTGGCACTGCCTGCGCAGGACAAGATCGAGAAGAGTGGTTTCGCGATTCAGTGCCGCATCACCACGGAAGACCCGGAAAACGGCTTCACGCCGGACTTTGGCAAAATTTTGACCTATCGCAGCGCGGGTGGTTTCGGCATCCGACTCGACGGCGCTCTCGGCGCCACGAATGCGGTCATCACGCCGTATTACGACAGCATGCTGGTGAAGATGACCGTCTTTGCCCGCACCTACCAGCAGGCGCTGGATCGCATGGACCGCGGCCTGCGTGAGTTCCGCATCCGTGGCGTGAAGACCAACATCCCGTTCCTCATGAACGTGGTGCATCACCCCGAGTTCATGGCGGGCCAGGCCACCACGCGCTTCATCGACAACAATCCCGATTTGCTCAAGTTCGTCGCCCGCAAAGACCGTGCGTCGAAACTGCTCAGCTACCTCGCCGATACCATCGTGAATGGTAATCCGCATGCGAAGGGCCACAAGATCGACAAGGCCTTCACCGCGCCGCCCATTCCGAAGAGCGACCACCGCGTCGAGCCTGCCAATGGCACCAAGCAATTGCTTGCCGAAATGGGGCCGGAGAAATTCTGCAAAGACTGGGTCGCCAAGCAGAAGCGCCTGCTCATCACCGACACCACCATGCGTGATGCGCATCAGTCGCTGCTTGCCACCCGCATGCGCACCTTTGACATGCTCGCCGTCGCCGATGCCGTCGCACGCCGCACGCCGAACCTTTTCTCCCTCGAAATGTGGGGTGGTGCGACCTTCGATGTTAGCATGCGTTTCCTCCGCGAAGATCCGTGGGAGCGCCTGCGTCAGATCCGCGCCAAGGTGCCAAACATCCTGCTCCAGATGCTCTTCCGTGGCTCGAACGCTGTCGGCTACACGAACTACCCGGACAATGTCGTGAAGGGCTTCATCAAACATGCCGCCGAGAACGGCATGGACATCTTCCGCATCTTTGATTCGCTGAATTACCTGCCAAACCTCAAAGCTGCCATGGAAGCGGTGCGTGAGGACACCACGAGCATCTGCGAAGGCACGCTCTGCTACACCGGCGACATCCTTGATCCGAAACGCGACAAGTATGACCTCCAATACTACGTCCGCCTCGCCAAGGAACTCGAAAAGATGGGCGCTCACATGCTGTGCATCAAGGACATGGCCGGACTCGTCCGCCCCTTTGCCGCGAAGAAGCTCGTGAAGGCGCTCAAAGATGAAGTCGGCATTCCGATTCACTTCCACACGCATGACACCAGCGGCGTGAATGCCGCCAGCTACCTCGAAGCCGCCATCGCCGGCGTCGATGCGGTCGATGCCGCCATCGGCTCCATGTCCGGCGGCACCTCGCAGCCGAACTTGAACTCCATCGTCGCCGCGATGCAAAACACGCCGCGCGACACCGGACTCGATGTCGAGGCGCTGCAGGAATTCAGCGACTACTGGGCGGCCGTCCGCGCTTTCTACAAGCCCTTCGACACCGCTGAGCCGTACGGCACCGCCGAAGTCTATCTTCACGAGATGCCCGGCGGCCAATACACCAATCTCAAAGAACAGGCCATCGGCATGGGCCTCGGCCCCCGCTGGCCGGAGATCGCCCACGCTTACGCCGAGGTGAACCAGCTCTGCGGCGACATCGTCAAGGTCACGCCATCAAGCAAAGTCGTCGGCGATCTCGCCATCGAGTGCGTCGCCCGTGGCGTAAAGCCCATCGACATCTTCAACCTCACCGGCACCAAGTGGAGCAAGGACGTCACCAGCATGTTCGAAGGCTGGCTCGGCGAGCCTTTCTACGGCATGGAGGCCAACAAGGCCGCCGACAGCCGCAAGAAGTGGAACAAGCTCGCTGACGCCATCGTCGGCAAAGGTGGCAAGCGCATCAAAGGCCGCCCCGGCACCCACGCCGCCAAGATCAACCTCACCGACGTCCGCGCCGAGCTGGAGCAGAAGCTCAAGAAGAAGCCCACCGAAGACGATGTGTGGAGCTACCTCATGTATCCCGATGTCTTCCTGAAGTTCGCCGACTTCCGCAAGGCCCACGGCGATGTCTCCGTGCTGCCCACGCCCGCCTACTACTACGGCCTGCGTGACAAGGAGGAGATCCACATCAGCCTCGAAGAGGGCAAAACGCTCTTCGTCCGCCTCCTCAACATGACCGAGCCCGACGCCGCCGGTCAGCAGGCCGCCATCTTCGAGCTAAACGGCTACCCACGCCACACCACCGTCACCAACAAGGCGCTCGCCAAAAACGCCGTCACCAAAACCAAGGCCGATCCCGCCGATTCCAGCCAAGTCGGCGCCCCCATGCCCGGCATGGTCGCCAGCATCGCCGTCAGCGTCGGTCAGAAAGTGAAGGAAGGCGAAACCCTGCTCACCCTGGAGGCCATGAAAATGTTCGCCGCCGTCGCCTCACCCAGTGCCGGCACCGTCAGCGAGATCTGCGTCAAGATCAGCGAAAGCGTCGAGAGCAAGGATCTGCTGGTGAGGCTGGTGAAGTAGAACTTACAAATCGCTTTGTCCCCTGAGTTAGTTGAAGTGCCTCACCACACATAACCTCATGAATTTCTGGATCTTCAAAGACGGTGCAACTCAGGGGCCGTACGCCGAGACAAAACTTAGGACAATGTGGCAGAATGGCATTATCACAGCAGACGTTCTTTGTTGCAGAGAAGGTGGCGAAGATTGGGTTCCGGTTTCAACTATCGTCGGTGACAGTTTTCCAGCCACTGCGCCTAAATCCTCCCCGCCAGCGCGTGTCCACTCCGCCAAAATCTCGCAGCCACTTTTGTATTACCCTCGGGAGGGATTGTTGAAAATCGTCTCATCCCGCGACGCAATGGTCTCGGCCTACTTGGTTTCTGTCGTATTGAACGTTCTAAGCACTTTTGTTAACGCGCCTGTGGTCATCTTCATTGCCTTGCTGACTTGGTTGGGCGTTGCAGGCACTTTTTTTGTACTTGTTAGTTCCTTGAAGGGAGGCGTGCTCGCAGCCTCGATTGCCTTTATTGCTGCTCTCGTTCCTTTTTTGTGCCTTGTGACGGCATTCTTCCTGTATGGCTGGGCAGAAAGCGATCTGAAAGAAGCAGGTATTAAGCTGGCATCTTCTGGAAAAATGAAAAATCAGATCGAGAAGATGTAGTTTGGCATTCCTTCCCTAAATCTGACCAAATCGTCCCAGTTAGCCACGGAAGAGCACTTGCAAATCAGCGCTTGAATTTAATGCTCTGGAAGACCTTCGATTTCATCTCCTCGAGTTCCTTTGGTAGATCATCATTCACGCCAAAGAGGTGAAGCGGCGGCGGGGTTTGGTTTGGAGGAATCTGTAGCATTCGCCTTGGAAGCCGAGCTAGAGGGCATCGCCGAAGTTCAATTTGGCCTCCGTTCTCAAAAGCTGTTTCTGAATTGCCGGGACCGAAAACGGATGCTCGCTCCAATCCGGCTCGGAATCTCGCAGCAGGCTGATGGAATGTAAAAAGTGGCGCGTCATGATCTGGCGAGTGCTTTCAAATGCTCCAACTGCCTCTCCGGCGGCGCTTCATCGGCATGACAGGGCAAAACGCCGTCCAGTGGCAGGTCGAGGGCGCGGTGGAGGCTGCGGTGGGCGGCAGCGTTGTTTTGATTGAGATACTTCGGCGCGATTTGAGGGCCGAAGGGGGCGGTGGCGAAGAGGTCGCCGCTGAAGAGGAGGCTGTGTGTGGCAGAGTAGAAACCGCAGTGGCCGTGCGTGTGACCGGGCAGGGCCACGACGCGGAGGCCGCCCCAGATGGGCAGCTCGTCGCCA
>JBEIGR010000301.1:0-6821 GCA_040381795.1 Verrucomicrobiaceae bacterium
AGCATGCCTTCGGCGGGCTCCACAAACTGAGCACCATAGCCGCGAAGCGTTTCGACGTTCTTCAGCGTGGCGGGGTGCTGCCACATCTTGCCGTTCATGGCCGGGGCGATCAAAATCGGGGCACGCGTGGCAAGGGCGATGGCGGTGAGCGCATCATTCGCGAAACCATGCGCTAGGCTGGCGAGCACGTTGGCACTGGCGGGAGCGATGAGGAGCAGGTCCGCCTCATCGGCGAGCTGGATGTGCCCCGGCTGCCAGCCTTCTTTTTCGGCAAAGAGATCCGTGATGACGGGATTTTTGCTCAGCGTGCTCAAAGTCAGCGGCGTGACGAATTCGAGCGCGGCTTTCGTCAGCACACACGTCACGCGATGGCCGGCCTTAGTGAGCTGGCTGGCAAGGTCCGCCGCCTTGTAGGCCGCGATGGAGCCGGTGATGCCGAGGATGATGCGTGACATAGTTTCAGCTAGTTCACGGGCCATCGCCGGTCAACTGGCCGCTTGCCTTCACGCGAGCGAGAGCGCACTGTCACCTCCCCCCAACCCACTCAAAGCATGCGTTGTCCCAAATGCAGCAGTTCTCAGGATAAAGTGATCGACTCCCGCGAGGCGCGGGAAGGCTCTGCCATTCGCCGGCGGCGGGAGTGCATGAAGTGCGGTTTCCGCTTCACGACCTATGAAATCATCGAACGCGAGGAGCTGCGTGTGGTGAAGCGCAATGGTGCCCGTGAGAATTTCAACCGCGACAAGCTCCTCAGCGGCGTGCGCAAGGCCTGCGAGAAGCGCCCCGTGAAGATGGAGGACATCGAACAGCTCGTGGACGACATCGCCACGGAGCTCGCGGAGGAAGGTTACCGCGAAATCCCGAGCACCGTGATCGGGGCGAAGCTGATGCGAGGCCTCGAAGCCCTCGATCATGTAGCCTATGTTCGCTACGCCAGCGTTTACCGCCAGTTTGAAGACGTGGGTGAGTTCATCGACGAAATCCAAAGCCTCGGGAAACGTCGTCTGCGCGAAAAAGGCCAGGTGGAGCTCTTCAATCCGAAGAAGAGCTGAGTTCCAAATTCACCAACGCGGTGCCGAGGCGGACGCATTCCTTTTTGAGTTTCTCCAGCAGGGCGCGGGCACCAAAGAGATCCCCATCCTGGGCCAGGTGACAGAGGTGTGAGGCCGTTTCAGAGGCCCGCGTGGCCGTGTACACGCCGAGCATGCCTTTGAGCGAATGCGCGGCCTCATACAGCGCGACGGCATTTCCGGCGGAAATGGCCACTGAGGCATCCTGGAGGAATTTGCCTGCGTCTTCAGCGTAGATCGCGATGAGCTCGCGGGCCATTTCGGGGCCTCCAGCCGAGGCGATGAAGTCTTCAGATTTGAAGGCAGGGCCGCGTTTTTTGGGCTTCGCCGCCTCGGCGGGTGCTCCGGTAAGCTCCAGACGCGGGGGCGCGGCGGTGCGGCCATGCATGAAGCGCTCCACGGCATGCAGCAGCTCGGCGCTGTGAATCGGTTTGGAAACGTAATCATCCATCCCTGCGGCGATGCATTGCTCACGGTCGCCTTTGAGAGCATTCGCCGTCATCGCGATGATGGGAATGTGGCCGCCATGCTTCTCCTCGATCTGGCGGATGGCCGCCGTGGCCTGAAAGCCATTCATCTCCGGCATGTGTACATCCATGAGGATGGCATCGAAGAGCACATCACGCACGAGTTCCACCGCCTCCTGGCCATTGCTGGCGATTTCGACATGATGACCGCGCTCTTCGAGCAGCTTCGCGGCCACGAGCTGGTTCACGCGGCCGTCTTCCACGACGAGCACCTTCATGGATTTCTCCGCCAGACCGAGCAGCGGCCCGGTGGCAGATGCGGCAGGATGATCGACGCTGTCTTGCGTGGCTTCGCCAAACACCGCGGTGAAGTGGAAGGTGCTGCCTCTGCCGGCCTCACTCTCCACCCAGATGCGGCCATGCATGAGCTCTACGAGATCGCGGCAGATGGCCAGGCCGAGGCCGGTGCCACCGAAGCGGCGGTTCGTGTTCGTCTCAGCCTGGGTGAAGGCATCAAAGATGCGGCCCTGCACCTCCGGCGAGATGCCGATGCCGGTATCGTGGATCTCAAAATGCAGCGTCGTCTTATCCAGCGCCTGGGATTCAATGCGCACCCGCACGATGATCTCACCGCGATCGGTGAACTTGATCGCGTTCCCCACGAGATTGATCAAAATTTGCCGCAACCGGCCATCATCACCGAGGAGGATCGTCGGCACATCTTCCGCCACCTGGTGCGTGAGGCTGAGATTTTTCTGCATGGCCCGCACACCGAGGGCCAGCAGTGTATCCGCAATCGTATGGCGCAGATCAAAGTTCTGCTCGTCGAGCTCCATCTTGCCCGCTTCGATCTTCGAGAAATCGAGCACATCGTTCAGCAGCGCCAGCAGGCTCTCGGCGGAGTTTTTGAGCATTAAGAGATACTCGTGCTGCTTGGGATCGAGCTGCGTGTTCAGCAACAGCTCGCTCATGCCGATGATGCCATTCATCGGCGTGCGGATTTCATGGCTCATGTTCGCTAAGAAAGCGCTCTTCGCCCGGTTCGCAGCCTCGGCGGCGAGCCGCGCATGGCGCAGCTGCTCCTCGGACAGCTTTTGCTCCGTGACGTCCGTATGCGAGCCAGCCATGCGATAGGGCTTTCCCTCCGCATCCCGCAGCGCCCGGCCACGAGCCAGCACCCAGCGCCACGAGCCGTCCTTGTGCAGAAAGCGAAACTCCACCGCGTAGCGATCCAGCGGACCTTCGAGGTAGTCCTTCACCGTCTTTATGACGCGGTCGTGATCCTCGGGATGCAGCCGCGATTCGAAGGTGGCAAACTCGTTCGCCAACTCGTGGTCCTCGTAGCCAATCATGAGCTTCCATCGCGGGGAGAAAAACACCTCGCCGCTGCGGATGTCCCAGTCCCAGATGCCGTCGTTCGTGCCGCGCACCGCCAGGGCGAAGCGTTCCTCGCTCGCGGTGGCGAACGGAGGCAGGTCGTCGGAGGTGAGCGAGGGCATGTGGCGGGCTAGGCGTGGAAGATGAACCGCAACCGCCCTGCTGTCGAATGCGCAGGCGTTGCACGTTTGACCTTTTTCCCTTCGTTCCACTGCTCGCATGAACCGCCGCCATCTCCTCACCGCCCTCGCCGCCGCCCCGCTCACCTCTTGGGCCGCCGAAACGAAGCTCCGCGTGGCCCTCATCGGCCACACCGGCCGTGGAGGCTACGGCCACGGCCTCGACACCCTGTGGAAGGCCATTCCCGCCACCGAAACCGTCGCTATCGCCGATGCGGATTCGAAGGGCCTGGAGGCCGAGCTGAAGAAAATTGGCACTGGCAAAGGCTACGCCGATTACCACGCCATGCTGGCCGAAACGAAGCCCGACCTCGTCGCCATCGGTCCACGGCACATCGACCAGCATCGCGACATGCTCCTCGCCGCCATTCAAAACGGCGCGAAGGGCATCTACATCGAAAAACCCTTCGTTCGCAGCCCCGCCGAAGCCGATGAGGTCATCGCTGCGGCGGAGAAAACCGGCATCAAGATCGCCATCGCCCATCGCAACCGCTACCACCCGGTGATGAGCACCATCACCGGTCTCATCGAGGCGGGCGAGATCGGTCGCGTGCTCGAAATGCGAGGTCGCGGCAAGGAAGACACCCGTGGCGGCTCGTTGGACCTTTGGGTGCTCGGCTCCCACATCTTCAATCTCGCCACCCTCTTCGGCGGAGAGCCCCTCGCCTGCACGGCGGGCGTCTATCAGGATGGAAAACCCATCACCAAGGCGCAGGTGAAAGAGGGTGACGAAGGCATTGGCGCTCTCGCTGGCAACGAAGTCCATGCCCGCTTCGAGTTGAACCAAGGCATCCCCCTCTTCTTCGACTCTGTTCAAAACGCGGGAGTCAAAGAGGCGGGCTTCGGCCTGCAAATCATCGGCACGAAAGGCGTCATCGACTTTCGCATCGACCAAGAACCCGTCGCCCACCTGCGTCCTGGCAATCCTTTCCAGCCCGATATGAAGGCCCACCCCTGGCTGCCCATCACCACCGCAGGCATCGGCAAGCCTGAGCCCATCGCCCACCTCGGCAAAAAGCTCTCCAGCCACGAAACCGCCGGTTTGGATCTCATCGCCGCCATCCAAGAAAACCGCGCCCCGCTCTGCGATGCCGTGCAAGGCCGCCAGACCATCGAAATGATCTGCGCCATCTTCGAATCTCACCGCCTCAACGGCCAGCGGGTGACGCTGCCGCTCAAAACAAGGGTGAATCCGCTTACGCTGATGTGAAGAAGGTCGGACGAGTCGGACAGGTCAGACCCGTCAGACTACTCCGAAGCCCGTTTCCTCGTCAAAAACCCCGCCAGCGCCTCCACGGTGGCAAAATGATCGCGTGAGAGCTCCGCGGGCCCGATGACGATGCCAAAGCGCACCTCGATTTGCAGCATGAGCTGCATCAGCGCCATCGAATCGAGGCCCAGGGCAAAGAGATCCGCCTCGGGCGTGATCGGTTCGTCGGGTTCGAGGAGGTGCTCGGAGGTGAGCAGGCTGATCACATCCTCAGCAGTGATGGTAGCGGGCATGGAGGGCGAAAGGTCAAATACAAGGCTTCACTCCACCGGCTCGTCCACCACACCTGGCTCATCCTTTTCCTGCGGCAGCATGATGGCCACGGCGGCGGAAGGGATGAACAAGAAGCCGGCGTAAAGCAACGCGGTGCGGAAATCGCCGACAGCCTCATCCACCTTCACGAAGATGCCAAAGAACACCGTGCCACCTGCCGCGACGATGCGGCCGATGTTGTAGCAGAAACCGGAGCCTGTGGTGCGCAATAGCACCGGGAAGAGCGGTGGCAGGCACATGGTGAAGAGTCCAAACACGCCTTGGCACGCACCAATGGCGGCGAACTGCCATTTCGTGGCCTCCCAGCTCCACACCTCCGAAAACGAGAGGTACATGAACCCGAAATAGGCCAGCATCATGCCCACGATGGTATTGCGATAGCCAAAGAGCTTGGCGAGGCCGCCGGCGATGTAATTGCCGATCAGCGAACCAAACATGATCCACATCAATCCGGTGACGACGGCGGAATCCTTGCCCGCTTTATCGAGCGAGGCGATCTCCGACAGGCTGAGCACATGCTTCTGCTGCCAGAAGAGAAACGTCCAGTGGGCCGTCAAAGACACCGCGCAGATGATCATCACCCGCCACGTCACCCCGCGCACAGCGGGACCAAAAAGAGCACTGATCTTCGGCACTTCCTGTCCCTCGCGTGCTTCCTTCCACTCCTCGGTTTCAGGCACTGCTTTGCGAATCCACAGCGTGATCAAGGCGGGTAGAATGCCGATGAGGAAGATGTAGCGTGGTTCCTGGCCCGCGAGCATCCAGCCCGCGAAGCAGGCGAGCAGCACGCCGCAGTTCACGGCGCTCTGCAGCGTGGCGGCGATCCATGGACGCCATTTTTTCGGCCAGGTTTCGGACAGCAACGATGCACCGACGGCCCACTCGCCACCGATGCCCAGCGCCGCCAGGAAACGGAAAATCATGAGGTGCCACCACTCCTGCGCAAAGAACGAGAGGCCGGTGAAGCAGGCGTAAGTCAGGATCGTGAGCGTCAGCGCACGGCTGCGGCCCAGCACATCGCCCAGGCGGCCAAAAAAAGCCCCGCCGAGCGCCCAGCCGACGAGGAAGGCCGCCTGGATGATGGAGCCATGCATGCCGACTTTGGGATCACTCTCCGGCACTAGCATGAGCTGCGCCACGAAGGCAGTGGCCACCAGCGTGTAGAGATGCATGTCGAGCCCGTCAAACATCCAGCCCAGCCACGCGGCGAGTCCTGAACGGCGTTGCTGTGGTGAAAGATCGCGGATGTGCGTGATTTCGGGAGGGGTGGCTAGGTGGCTCATGCGGCCGCGAGTCTTTCGCAGCCCGCCCGGAATGGCAAGCTTTTCGACAGCACGGCCACGATCACGAGGAAATCCGCAACATTGCCGCTCATCGCTTCGATGTGTTCACTCAAGCTCCACCCATGATCCGCTCCCTCCTCCTCACACTCATCGCAACCATCGCCATGGCCGAGCCACTGCTCGAAAAAGTCGATGTCTTCCCTGCCAACACGAACGGCATCGCCCGCTACCGCATTCCAGGCATCGTCGTGACGCCAAAGGGCGCCGTGTTGGCCTACTCGGAAGCACGGCGAAACAGCAGCTCCGACTGGGGCGAGATCGAGATCCATCTGCGCCGCTCCACCGATGGCGGGAAGACCTGGGAAGCTGGAAAGCACATCGCGCATCATGGCGCACGCTTGGAAGGCAATCCGCACAAGAAAAAGGACGGCGGCGAGAAGGAGCAGACGGTGAACAATCCCGTCGCCATCGTGGATCGGGACACGGGAGCCATTGAGTTCCTCTACTGCATCAACTACGCCCGCTGCTACGCCATGCGCAGCACAGATGACGGCCTCACCTGGAGCACGCCGGTGGATGTCACGGCCACGTTTGAGCCGTTTCGGAAGCACTACGATTGGAAAGTCATCGCCACTGGTCCTGGGCATGGCATTCAGCTCAAGAGCGGTCGCCTCGTGGTGCCCATCTGGCTCGCTTACGGCAAAGAAGGCGATCATTCACCCTCCGCAGCCGCCACCATTTACAGCGACGACCATGGCAAGACCTGGCTCGCAGGCGATCTGGCCGTGCCAAACGAAGGCGAGTTCGGCAATCCGAATGAAACCATGCTCGCCGAGCTTTCCGATGGTGGCGTGATGCTCGTCACGCGCAGTGTGTCGAAGCCAAATCGCAAAATCATCACC
>JBEIGR010000302.1:0-6815 GCA_040381795.1 Verrucomicrobiaceae bacterium
CATCTTTTCGTCAAAGAAGAGTTGGATGGCATCATCTACCAAGAAGTGCCGCAGCCTGGTCATCCAAGCGGCGGCACCCGCAGCGCCGAGGCATACGGTTATGGCGGCGTTATCCTCGGCAGCGCCGGACACGTGCTCGTCACCGTGAGTGAAATCGAAGCCAAAGTGGACTATGTGCGCAGCATCGTCCCCGGCATGACACGCCCAGACCTCGAAAACGGCGCGGTGGAGCACAGCTACACGGTGCGGCCTCGGTGAAAGCGGCTGGACTGTCAGTCCGCTACGATCTGGGCTTGATCTCCAGACCGCTGAGCCACGGTGCGGTGATCTGCGGTGGCATGCCGCCAAAGGGCTGATAACCCGGAAGCTGAATGACGCTCATGCTGTGCGGCTGCCCAGCGATGAAGAACAAGGTGTCCGCGCAGTCGCTGGTGCTGATCATTTTGGCTTTGTGATCTTCACCGGGCTGAACAGGGCGCAGCTTCACCAGCGGCGTCAGTGCCTCGCCGGGGGCGTATTCAGAGAGGATGATGCCTTGGGCGTTGAGCTGCATGCGGGCGGTGAAAAGCATGCCGTGAACGGCCCACTTGCTGGCGGTGTAAGGCACGCCGGCATAAGAGTCATAGCCGTGGCCGGCGGTGGATGACACGACGACGATGCGCCCGCCGCCACTCTCCGCCATGGGCTTGGCGACTGCTTGGATCATGTTTGAGACGCCGAGCACATTGATCTCGATGACCTTCTGCCACGTTTCCGCACTGGCGATGCGTGCGGGGTCCGCGTGGGCCATGAAGCGATCTGGCGTGTTGATTCCTGCGGTGTGAATGAGAGCAAAGGGAACGCCTTGTTTCAGGACTTCATCGACGGCGGCGGCCACGCTGGCCGGTTCGGCGACATCGCAGACGATGGGGATGATGTTTGGCGACAGCGCAGCGGTTTCCTGAAGCGATTCCAGCGTGCGCCCAAACACAAACGTCTTCGCGCCGGCCTCCGCGAAACGCTTGGCCGCTGCTTGCCCCATTCCACCACCACCGCCGGTGACGATCACGATTTTGTCTGTCCAGATTTGATCCATCCTTCGATGCTAACGAGCACGCGCAGGGCGTCGAGTCTGTGCTTGGCAAAAATCCGGGCGCAAACCGCCAAAGCGTCCAAGACGTTCGCCGGAAGCCGCGACTTCATGCCGCACTCATGAGCAAACAGGTCACCATCCTCGGCGCGGGCGTCATCGGCCTCTGCACAGCGCTTTATTGCGCTCGGCGCGGCATGAAGGTGACGATCATTGACCAAAAAGCGCGGCAGCGGAATGGATGCTCGTTTGGCAATGCGGGCATGATCGTGCCGAGTCACTTCATCCCGCTCGCCGCGCCGGGAATGGTGAAACTGGGCCTCAAATGGATGTGGAACCCTGAATCGCCGTTTTACATCAAGCCGAGGCTGAATCTCGATTTGATGACGTGGGGCCTCGAATTCTGGAAAGCGGCCACCAAAGGCCGTGTGGATGCCGCCGCGCCTGTTTTACGCGATTTGAGCCTGCTGAGTCGTCAATGCTACGAGGAGATCGAGCTCGACTTTGGCCTCGCGAAGCGTGGATTGCTCATGCTGTGCAAAAAACAGCAGACACTCGATGAAGAAGCCCACATGGCCGCGATGGCGAACCAGCTCGGCATCCCCGCCGAGGTGCTCGATGCCAAAGCCACCGCCGTACTTGATCCCGCCGTGACGATGGATGTCTGCGGCAGTGTGTTCTTTCCGAAGGACTGCCATCTCGCTCCTGGTCGCTTCATCGCTGCTGTCGAAGCAGAGCTGATGAAACTCGGTGTCGAGACGCTGTGGGAGACGGAAGTGCGTGGCTTTGAAGTAGAAGGTCAGGTGCTTCGAGCCGTCAGCACGTCAAAGGGGCGAATCGAAGCTCAAGAGGTGGTTCTTTGCAGCGGCGTGTGGTCGGCTGAGATGGCGAAGGAACTCGATTTGAAGCTGCCAATGCAGGCGGGCAAAGGCTATAGCCTCACGCTTACGAGTCCGAAGCAGCTGCCTGAGCTGTGCAGCATCTGCACCGAAGCACGACTCGCCGTGACACCGATGGATGGCTCGCTGCGTGTCGGAGGCACGATGGAAATGGCCGGAACCGGCGAAACCATCACGCCGCGTCGCGTGCGAGGCATCACGCGGGCCTTTCCTGACTACTTCCCCGCCTTCTCCGAAAACGATTTCGCCGAGGTGAAGCCCTGGAGCGGTCTGCGGCCCGTTTCACCGGACGGCATGCCTTACATCGGCCGCACGCAGCGCTGGAAGAACCTTACCGTGGCCACGGGCCATGCGATGATGGGCCTCAGCCTTGCTCCCGCGACGGGGAAAATCGTCGCCGATGTGCTCAATGGCGAGAAATCGTCTGTGGCGCTCGATTTGATGTCACCGGATCGTTTCGCATGAAAATCGCCCCAATCCTCTTTCTTACCGTCTCCACGGCGGCGCTCGCTTTGGACCGACCGAAGCTACAAATTCTCAACGCGGGTGACAAGGCCGTGGAGGTCTTTTGGATGGCACCGGATGGCAAGCATGTGCCAAACGGCAAGATCGAGCCCGGTAAAGACAGCATCATCGGCACGACGTTGGGACACCGGTTTGTCATCGTGGGTGATGGGAAAGAGACGGAAGTGGTGAGCCAAGTGCCCGTGCAGGCATTCCGCCATGATCCGAAGGCGAAGGATGGCGTGCCAGCTTTTTATACGCAGGACGTGCGAGCGCATGGCTATCCGATCTGTGGTTCGGCGAAGGTAAGTCCGTATGCGCTGAAGGAGGCTGCTTACCTCGCTGACCTGATGCTGGCAAAGCGGCCAGATGTGAGGGAGGCGATGATCGCCAGCGGCTCGCGGCTTTGCATCCTAGCGCATGATGAATTCACCACCGATCAACCTGAGTGGGTCTGGCTTGCGAAGGTGCCGGTGCCGGGCTTCGAGAGCATGTCGACCAAAGACTACCGTGATGCCCGTGCTCGTGGCATGGGTGGCAGCGCCACGGACCCTTTTTGCTCCTGCGCGGAGGAGAACCTGCTGGCTTACGAAGGCGACCCGTATTCCACCGAGTGCATTTTCATCCATGAATTCGCCCACAACATCCATCTGCGTGGTTTGGCGAATGTGGATGCCACCTTTGACCGACGGGTGAAGGCATCCTTCGATGCGGCGATGAAAGCCGGGCTGTGGAAAGGCAAGTATGCCAGCGTAAATCATCACGAATACTTCGCCGAGGGCGTGCAGAGCTGGTTCGATAACAACCGCGAAAACGATCACGATCATAACCATGTGAACACACGCGCTGAGCTGCTCGCATACGATCCCGGCCTCGCCGCGCTTTGTCGCGAGGTCTTCGGAGACACCGTGCTGAAATACACCAAGCCGACAACACGGCTCACCGGACATCTCACAGGCTACGATCCTGCCAAAGCGCCGAAGTTTGAATGGCCTAAAAGGCTAGAGAAGGCCAAAGCCATCATCCGCGCCGCCGCCGTGAAGCGCTCTGATGCCGCGACGAATACGAAATCGCATGGCGAGCAATTCATCGCAGGCTGGAAAGTGCATGTGAGCACGAAAGTCGATGCCGCGGCCTTTGCCAAGGCGCTACCGCTTCTCATCGCGCAGCTTCAGGAGATCGTCCGCGTCGTTCCGGCAAAGGCCGTCGCTGAATTGCAGAAGGTGCCGCTGTGGTTCAATCCCGAGTATCCAGAGGTACATCCACGAGCCGAGTATCATCCCGGTGCGGATTGGTTGCGCGAGAATAGTCGCGATCCGGCGATGGCGAAGGCGGTCGAATTTACCAATGTGCGCATCTTTGAAGCTGAAACGCGCCGCATGCCGAACTTCGCCCTGCATGAACTGGCCCATGCCTATCACAACCGCACAGTGCGCATGAGCTTTGGCAATCTGGAGATCAAGAACGCCTACGAGAAGGCCAAGGCCAGCGGCAAGTATGAACGCGTCGAACGCAAGGACAGCGAGGGCCGCAGCCACATGGACCGCGCCTATGCGATGACGAACCCGCAGGAATACTTCGCGGAGTGCTCAGAGGCCTTCTTCTCGCGGAATGATTTTTATCCGTTCACGCGAGAGGAACTGCAAAAGCACGATCCTGAGATGTTTGCGCTACTGGAAAAGCTCTGGGCGCATTGAACTCCCCGGCGAGTTATTTGCCGAAGAGCTTCTTCAGCTCGTTGACCCCTTGTTTCAGCTCCTGGGTATCGATTTTGATGTTTCCGCTTTTGAGGAGGTTTTCGACGGCACCACCTGCACCGGCTTTGACCGCTTCATCAGCGAGCCGGGAAAGGATGATGGCGGTAAGTTCGGCAGGAGTGAGACCTTCCGGGCCGGTGCCGAGACCCGTGAGCTTGATCTCGGGCAGGGTGACGACGGCTTTCGCGCCGGGGAGAACGCCCGCGCTGGCATTGACTTTGGCACTGCTGATGAGGACCTCATCGACTTGAAGCTTCATGTCCTGCTGCGGGCTGGCCGGAGCGGGGGCCTTGCTGGCCGCTGGAGCAGCGGGCGTGATGGCATCGGCGGTGGCGCGTGCGTTGTTGGCGATCTGGTTGAGATTCGTGCCGCCGGGGCCGAGCTCGAGATGGATGTATGGCTCGATGAGGCGGATGTGTTTGATGACGATGCGGTCCTCTTTGCTGGCAGCGGTATCGATGGCCACTTCGGTCTTGCCGATGCGGAGAGTTTTGGGAGTGGTGAATCCAGCAGGCGTGCCGATTTCGAGTCCCTCAAGGCTGCCGGCACCGGAGAAGACGGAGACGCTCGCTTTTTCCAGTTTCACGGGGACTCGCAGGGCCTCAGAGCCTGCTTTTTCAATGCCGATCTTCAGGAGGTCATCCATTTTCGAGTAGCCAAACCAAAGAAGTCCAAGGATGAGGACGGCGAGGACGATGAGGATACGGATGAGCCATTTCATGGGCCGGCGAGTTTGGAAGAAGCCGCCGGAGGTGGCAAGAAAACTCTGGCGCTCGAGGCGCCTGATTTCTCATGCCTCACTCATTCGGGTAAAACTGCCGCCAGAACATCACCACGGAGATCACCAGCCCGATGGCGGTGATCATCTGCCGCACGCGGCGCGGCTCGATGCGCTGGGAAAAATGGGCACCGAGGTAGTAGCCGATCAAAGCGCCCGCCGTGAGAGCAATCGCCTGTGGCCATTGCACCATCCCCGCCGCGATGAACCACACCGCCGCCACCCCATTGATGAGGCTGCCGAGCAGGTTTTTCAGCGCGTTCATCTCGTGGATGTGCGTCATGCCCATGAAGCCGAAGGAGGCGAGCATCAGAATGCCGATTCCTGCGCCGAAAAAGGCTCCGTAGATGGCCACCGGCAGTTGAAGCGCCAGCGAAAACCAGATGGTGCTCCTCTTGCCGGTCGCCCCCGGCTTCTTCAGGAAGCCCTGGAGAAAGAACAGCACCGTGGCGAACAGCACCAGGAAGGGCACGAGCTTTGAAAACTGGTCATCGCTCGTCTGCGTGAGCAGCCAGCTCCCGAAAGCAGCGCCCGCCGTTCCCACCGGGATGAACCACGGCAGCCACTGCCGCACGGCTTTCAAATGAAGGCGGAAGCTCACGATGCTGCTCGACGTGCCGATGACGAGGCCCACCGTGCTCGTGGCATTCGCCGCCACCGGCGGCACGCCGCACATCAGCAGCACCGGAAAGGTCAGCATCGTCCCGCCGCCCGCCACCGCATTCACCGCTCCCGCCGCGCATCCGGCGGCACTGAGGGCAAGGGCATCGAAAAAGGTCATTGCGATGCTTTTTGACGCTTTCCGACCTTTTCGCCAGCGGAAGCTCGTTTTAACCTCGCCAACATGGACCTTGCCGATGTCATCGACCTTTGCCTCAGCCTCCCCGCCGCTGAGGAAACGCAGCCTTTTGGACCTGAGGCGCTCGTGTACAAAGTCGGTGGCAAGCTCTTCGCCATCACTGTGCCCGAGGACCACCCTGCCCGCATCAACCTGAAGTGCGATCCCGAGCGCTCTCTGGAACTTCGCGACCAATACAAGGCCATCAAACCTGGCTGGCACATGAACAAGAAGCACTGGAACACCCTCGTCCTCGACGGCTCCGTGCCTCCGAAACTCATCCGCGAACTCGTCCAGCACAGCTACGACCTCGTCGTGGCCTCGCTGCCTGCCAAATCACGGCCAAAAGGCCTTGTCGGCCCGCGCAAAGCCAAAAAATAGGTGTCAAACCTGCTCTCATGGTTATCTCTCCGGCCCGCCACGCTTTCCGGCACTTTTTCCTGCTATCAGCTTCCATGAACACCCCTCAGACCTTCACTACTGGCAACGGCACTTGTGTGTGCTCAACAGACCCGCTTGCTAGTGTTTCACAAATTTCCTCACTGAGGAATCCCCAAAATGAAAACGAAAACCAAGCGCGGTCGGACAGGAAAAACCAAAGCCAAGCCAGCCCGCAAGCCACCTCCTGAAACAGCTCTCTGGGTAATTGGAGTATCGTTTCTTGCGCTGATCTCTACAGCCGGCGCAGTTACGATCTTCAAGCCAGATCAAGCACAAGGAGTATGGTTCGCGGTTAGCCCGGTCCTCAGTTCCTTCGCTACAACGTTCGCATTGACCCTCAAATCAGCACTCACACACTAAAATGAATATACCCCAATCGTTTTTAACGGGCAACGGCTCCTCCGGCAAGTTTTACTCCCTCCCGGCCCTCGAAGCCGCGGGCATCGGCAAAGTCTCGAAGCTGCCGGTTTCCATCCGCATCGTGCTGGAGTCCCTGCTGCGCAATCTGGACGGCAAGAAGGTCACCGAG
>JBEIGR010000303.1:0-6814 GCA_040381795.1 Verrucomicrobiaceae bacterium
TCGGCTGCGAGGAGATGCACTGCTCCAGCACGGTCATCTTATGATTCACGCTGGTGAGGAGTTGCGTGGTCTCGCCGGAGGCATCACGCAGCCATTTGAGGGATTCGAGGGCGCAGACGACGAGGCTCTTTTCGCGCTCTTGAGGGCGTGAAAGTTCGAAGAGCTTGTTCGTTAGCACGAAGCGCTTGTCGTCCTCGCTGCGCTGGAGGTAGCCGCGATTGTGCAGCGTGCCGGTGATGCGAAAGACGGAGTTCACCGGCAGGTCGAGCTCGCGGGCGATCTCGGTGAGGCTCAGCCCGGTGCGATGGCGGCCGAGGAGTTCCAGAATGGCCAGCGTGCGCTCTGTGCCGGGCGCGGAGGAGGTGTCGTCGAGGGAGATGGAGGCTTCTTTGAGCATTTCTAAATCCAGAAACGATTCTGGATTTGGAAATCTATCATGACGAACAATGTGTGCTGATCAGGCGATGCAAAAAACGGAAGCTGACAGCAAATGGGGACAGCAAATAGGCAGAGATCATTTTCTGTCCCGATGTGCTGTCAGCGGTTTTTAGCCATGGGAGGCGGACCACTGCTTGGCGAAGTAGGTGAGGATCATGTCCGCCCCGGCGCGGCGGATGCCGATGAGGGATTCGTGGACGATTTTGGCCTCGTCGAGCCAACCGGCGGCGACGGCGGATTTGATCATGAGATACTCGCCGCTGACTTGGTAGGCGGCGATGGGCAGGGGAGTGGTGTTGCGAATGCGGATGATGATGTCGAGGTAGGGACCGGCGGGCTTTACCATGAGGATGTCGGCACCTTCGGCTTCATCGAGAGCGGCTTCGCGGAGGGCCTCGCGAAAGTTCGCGGGGTCCATCTGATAGGTTTTCTTGTCGCCCGCACGCGGGGCGGAATCGAGAGCGCCGCGGAAGGGGCCGTAGTAGGCGCTGGCATACTTCGCGGTATAACTCATGATGGAAACGGCTTCGAAACCGGCTCCGTCGAGGGCGCTGCGAAGGGCGGCGACACGGCCGTCCATCATGTCGCTCGGCGCGACGATGTCGGCCCCGGCACGAGCGTGGCAAAGGGCCTGCTGCTGGAGCACGGCGACAGTTTCATCATTCAAGATGCGGCCGTCATCGGAGACGAGGCCGTCGTGGCCATCGCTGTTGTAGGGATCGAGAGCAACATCGGTGATGACAGTGAGGCTCGGGTGGGCTTTTTTCAAAGCGCGAATGGCACGCGGCACGAGGCCGTCATCGGCGGCGCAGGCGGCGGCATCGCGTGTTTTGAGTTCATCGGGGATGCGGGGGAAAAGGACGACGGCAGGCACGCCGAGAGCGTGGGCTTCACCCGCTTCCTTCACGAGGCCATCGAGGCTCCATCGCGTGCAGCCGGGCATGGATGCGATGGACGTGTTCTCGGTGCCTTCTTGGAAAAAGAGCGGGTAGATGAGGTGGCCGGGATTCAAATCGGTCTCGCGCACGAGATCACGGATGGCGGGGGATTGACGGTTGCGGCGCGGACGGATGGGGAGGTTCATCTTCGGTTCTTGGTTCTTTGTTCCTGGTTGCTTGGTTTTAGCACGCTTCGAGCGACATGAAAGTTGCGTGTGGCGGGGAGAAGTGGGACGTGGTAGGAGCGGATGATGCTTTTTCGATGCTTTTTGATCCTCGGCGCGGCTGTGTGCCTGAATGCTTGTTCGCTGGTGACCACGCCGTTGGGCGTGGCAGGAGGTTTGGCGAGTGCCACGGTGAAGGCGACGGGTGGCGTGGCTGCTGCAGGCGTGCGTGCGATGGGGCGCGATGGCAAACCGGCGCCGCAGCAAGCACCTCCTCAGCAGCAAGCGCCTGCGTATCCGCCGCCGCAGCAGGGATACTATTATCAGCAGCCGTATCCTCAGCAGGCCGCGTATCCGCCACCGGGCTATGCGCAGCCTTATCCGCAGCAGCAGCCTTATCCGTATCCGGCGCAGCAGCAGCAGCAACCGCAGGGACACTGGTATCAGGGGCGCTGGTATCCGTATGCGCCGCAGAGGTGAAGAGTCAGTGTTCGAGCTTATTTAGCCAGGCTTCGACATCGCGCACGACTTCCTCACGCTGCACGTCGTGAAGAAGTAGGTGGTAGGAGCGGGTGAACCAGAGGAGTTTTTTTTGCTCGCCACGGATTTGGGAGAACCAGCCCTGGATCTGATCGGCGGAGGAGAGAATATCGTGCGGCGAGGCGAGGAAGAGCACGGGCATTTTCAATCGTTTGGCGGCCTCGGGATTGGCGTCCATCATTTGGCCGATCTCGGTGAGCAGTCGCAGGCTGAAGGCGCTAATGTGATGCGGCGTCTTGGCCATCTGGCTGCCGTGGGTGGTGGTGGAGGTGACCTGGATGTCTTTTTCATTCACACCGGCGAGATCGCCGAGGGAATAGCGCGTGCGCGGTGAGATGGCGGCGGCGGCTTCGAGCAACCAGCGCTGAAAGCCGCTCATCGTCATGCGTAGTCCGGCGACGGGCGAGGCGAGGATGAGGCCATCGGGATCTCCCCATCGAGGGCGATTGGCGGCGGTGTGGGTGGCGATGAGGCTGCCGAGGCTCTCGCCATACCAGATGACGGGCACGCGAGGATGGCGGCGCTTGATGAGCTTGTGAAAGGTGGTGAGGTCTTTTTGCCAAAGACGGGCGTTTTCGATGTCGCCACGAGCGGCCACATCTGGATCGTTTCCCTGGCCGCGAAGTGCATAGGCATAGACGGCGATGCCGTGCTTCGAGAGATGCTCGCCGAGCGGCCAAAAATCCGAGGTGGCTCCGCTGAGGCCGTGGATGGCGATGACGATGCCCTTGGGTTTCTGGCCCTCAGGCACATTCCAAGACTTCCACGGCATGGTTTTGCCATCAAAGCTGATCCAATCGGTGGCACCGAGCATCTCCGTATCTTTTGTTGAGGAGCTGGCGCAGGCGCAAAGCAGAGCGCAGAGGATGAGAAGGCACCACCTCATGCGGCGATGACCTCCAAAGCGGTGCTGATGAAGCGCATCTGCGTGGCAACGCGGTCATCGAGCGAGAATTCTGACGGCGTCTCAAAGGTAAACGTGAGCGGGCAGCCGCGTAGATGCAGCTCAATAGCCTCCGGCATGCCGGGGAGATTCGTGGGCATTTTTCTCCGGCGGATGAGGCCGTGAAGCGCTCGCTGGCCGTCGATGCGGGTGCGTGGATCGGTGGCGATGGGTTTGGCGCAGCGAGTCAGGATCTCGCGGCCCATGGTCTGGCGGCGGTGGCTGAGTTCATAAACGTAGCAGCCCTGCGCATCGTAATCTTCATGTAGGCAGATACCGGCGATCATGGCACGGCCTTTGATCCACGTTTGCCACGCGGTGCTGAGCGGATCATCGGCGAGGTGAAAGCGGCGGTTCAGATCGTGGCCGTGATGATCGACACGCGTGTTCAGCGAGGTGCCGATGGGATTGACCAGGGGCAGCAGGAGAAAGGAGCCGCGCTGGAGCATGGTGAGGTGCTTTTCCGCCCACAGGAGCAGGCCCCAGATGGAGCCGGGTTCATCACCATGCACACCGGTGGAAAGGTAAACGGCTGGTTCGCCTGCCTTCGCCGCTTTGGATTCGTAGGCGATGATCGCGTGGCCTTCCACGGTGGTGAGTGTGGTGGCGTGAAGGCCAGCGGCTTTTTGCAGCGCCTTCCAGCGGCGCATGATCTCGCGAACGTTGTGAGCGTGATGCAGCGGCAGGAGTTTCATCACGCTCCGAATTGAATGGCGGCGATTTTTTCCGCCATGTCATGGCTGGCGCAAAAGACGAGCTCTGCGGCGGCGGCCCGCGAAAGCCGTGCCCGCATGCCGACAACTTCGCCGATGCTTTGACCATCCACAAAGGCCTCCACCGGGCGGTGCAGGGGATCGAGGCTGCGAATCTCCACCGTGGTATCCGGTGAAAGTAGAGCGCTGCGCCAGTGAGCAGGCTCCAGCACGTTCGAGCCGACGAGCAGCCACGCGGGCGTATCGGCGAGCAAGGGCGCGGCACCCATGCTGCGAGCGTAGGCCGTGCTTCCGGCCGCCGTGGCGACGAGGGTGCCATCGCTGACGAGCTTCGGAATGCGCGAGACGCCGTTCACGATGACTTCGAGCCAGGCGGACTGGCTGGTGGAACGCTCGATCCAGGCATCGTTGAAGCCGTGCGCGGTGTGTGTCTTGCCTTCGCGATCTTCAAACTCAAGGAAGAGCATCGGAAGCTGCCGAAAGATCACATCACGCGGTGGGAAGGCATGCTCGGCCACTTGATCGGGACCATTGAGCAGGAAGCCGAGGTGGCCGGCATTGATGCCGAAGAAGGGCAAACGTGCCCGCCAGTGCTCGCGGATGCTGCGGAGCATCGCGCCATCACCGCCGATGACGGTGATGAAATCGGCCGCGCTGGCTTCGTGATGTTGTTTTTCGAGCGGCGCGGCCAGCTCGCGTGCTTTGGGGTTCCGGCCATCGGCTTGAAGAAAAAGCTTCGCCCCCTCCAGCGTGCCGCGAGCCCAGGTGCCGGGGATGGGGGCACGGTAGAGGCCGTAGCGCTCGATGTAAGCGAGAGCGCGGGGATGCAGCAGGTGCTCCACATTTTCACCACGGCTCAAACGATCGCGGATGGTGGTGCTGGCCCCTTCGACGAGGATTTCGATGATCTGCGCCTGCGGCGGAAGGTCCTTGTCATCGAACTCATAGCCGGGGCGCTTCATCACGGCGAAGTTTGCCCGCTGCCAAAGCTCCGTGCCATGCGCCCAGGTGCGCTGGATGGCCGATTCACCGCGTGCGCCGCCTGCGATGAGATCCGCGCCGACGACGTGCCACAGCTCGTGATCCTTCTCGAAGCGCTCTTGAAGCTCAAAATTCCGCGAGAAGGTCTCCCGTTCGAAATCACTGAGATCGACGACGACGCCCGGGATGCCGCCGAAGACGATGTCCGCCAGCGTGGCGCGGTAAACGGGCGGCACGCTATCGGTGATCGGCTTATCCGGTCGTGGGCCGCAGGGAATGACACGCACCTCATCGAAATGCCGCGCCATCACGCG
Organism: Verrucomicrobiaceae bacterium; assembly: GCA_040381795.1. Classification (GTDB taxonomy): domain Bacteria; phylum Verrucomicrobiota; class Verrucomicrobiia; order Verrucomicrobiales; family Verrucomicrobiaceae; genus Prosthecobacter. The sequence goes on from JBEIGR010000303.1 coordinate 5,032, forward strand.
GGCGATTTGCGCGTGATGATGGCCGGGCGGGTTAAAACTGCCTCCGAAGATGGCAAGGCGATGCATGCGCCCATGTTGGTGGCGGTTCGTGAAAAGAGAAATTGGAAATTTGACGGCGGAGGCGCAAGGCGGGAGCTTTTACGAATGAAACCCTCTCAACTGCCCATGATCGTCGTCGCGGTGTTGCTCGCTGGCATGGCCTTCATCGTGTTTGATATGTCGCAACCGGTGAAATCGGCGCATGGCTCCGCCGCGCCGGGGACGGTGGGTGCGGCGATTGCGCAGTCCACCACGGCCAAGCCGGTGATGGTGGAGTTTTATGCGGACTGGTGCGGGCCATGCAAGGTCGTGGGGCCGAAGGTGGAGGAGTTTGCCAAAGAAGTGGCCGCGAGGGCGCGGGTGATCCGCGTGAATGTGGATGAGGACCCGCGGCTGGGGCAGCAGCATGGGGTGCGCGGCATTCCGGCTTTCATTGTCTTCAAAAACGGCAAGGAGACGGCTCGGGATGTCGGAGCGATCTCAAAGGAGCGGATGCGCGAGTTGCTGGCGGAGTGAGTTTGCGGTTGCGGGAAAGGGGCGCGTGTCATTGAATCGCGGCCCGCATGAAACCGCTCTTTTTGCTCTGCTCCCTCGCCTTGCTCGCACCGGCCGTCATGGCCGTGACACCGGATGGGAAACACAAGCTCGTGCTCATCGCCGGGAAGCCCTCGCATCCGCCGGGCATGCATGAATTCCGCGCGGGCACGATCCTGCTCGAAAACTGCCTCAAGAGCGTGCCGAACCTCGTCGTGGATCGTCATGAGATGGGCTGGGTAAAGGACGAGGCCACCTTTGCCGATGCCGATGCCGTGGTGATCTATGCCGACGGCGGTGGCAAGCATCCCGCCGTGGTGGACGGGCATCTGGAGACGCTACGCCAGCTCATCGCCAAAGGCGTGGGCTTTGGCTGCATGCACTACGGCGTGGAAGTGGTGGCGGATCAGGCCGGCAAAGAATTCCAGGAGTGGCTCGGCGGGCACTATGAGAACGCTTTTTCCTGTAATCCGATTTGGCAAGCGAACTACCACATGAAGCTGAAGCATGCGATTTCCAACGGTGTGCAGCCGTTCACAACGGAAGATGAATGGTACTTCAATATGCGCTTCCGCCCGGCTTTCGAGGACGGTATTAACCGTGCGGAAGATGCCGGGGCCAAATTCACGCCGATCCTCACCGCCACGCCGACCGATGCCACGCGTGACGGCCCCTATGTGTATCCGAAAGGACCGTATCCGCACATTCAGGCGGAGAAGGGCCAGCCCGAGACGATGATGTGGGCCATTGAACGGGCCGATGGCGGTCGCGGCTTCGGCTACACTGGCGGTCATTTCCATGCGAACTGGGGCAATGACAACGCGCGCAAAGTCGTCCTCAATGCCCTCGCGTGGGTGACGAAGGTCCAAGTGCCTGCCAACGGCATCGAATCGAAAGTCAGCGACGAAGAACTCCAAGCCAATCTCGATCCCAAACCGGCTCCCAAGCCGAAAAAGACCGTGATGGAGATCCCGAAGGTGTTTCAGCGCGTGGCGGTGAAGTGAAATGGCAGGCTTCGTCGGCCCAAGCCATTTGGTAGAAAAATTTTGGGTAGAAACATTCAGCCCACTTTTTCCACCCCTAATTTTTCTACCATTTTCTGCGAATCAAACAACCTGGCCGAAGAAGTCATTCCTCACGCCTCGGTGGTGGCCAAGATCTCGTCGAAGCGTTGTTTCCAGGCGGTGGCGCTGGTTTCGCGCAATAGCCA
>JBEIGR010000304.1:0-6814 GCA_040381795.1 Verrucomicrobiaceae bacterium
CCTTTCATCTTCTTCTCATGCGAATGGCACTCAAAGCAGCGCTGTTTCAAAAGAGGTTCGACTTTCGCGGTGAAGAACTCGTCCGCGAAAACACTCGAAACGCCCGCGAAGCATCCAAAGAGGAAAAAAGCCCGTTTCATGCCTGCAGCCTCCTTTCGATCTCGCGTGCGGCCTTCATCACCTCGACCGCCACTTTGGGAAAACGGGCCTTTGGCATGCGCCCCGCCACGGCGGAGGCCCAGATGACCGCCAGCAGGTGATTTGGCCGATCAAACACGGGCGCGGCCACGCAATGAATGCCCTCATCCGCCTCGCCCCAGTCCGTGCCGTAGCCCAGCTTCACCACGCGCTCGCATTCCTGTCGCAGCGCTTCCTTCGTCGTGATCGTGCGCGCGGTGAAACGCGCCAGTTTAAGCCGTTGAATCGTCCGCTCGCAGGCCTTCGGATGCTGAAAGGCCAGCAGCACCTTTCCAGGCGCATTGTTGTGCAGTGGAAAACGCAGGCCGATCTCCACGCAGATCCGCACCGCCTGCGTGCTCTCCACCTGCTCGATGATCACGCCCTCATCGCCAATCGGAATACCAAGCTGCACGGTCTCCCCCACTGCATCCCGCAGCATCCGCATCGGCTCCAGCGCACATTCCACAAGGCTCACGCGACCCACACGCGGATACCCCAGTCGCAGCAGTTTTCCGGTCAGCCGGATGATCATCGTCGCCTCATCCCGCTCCACATAGCCCCGCACCATCAAAGTCTGCACCAGCCGCGCAGCCGAGTTCTTCGGACTGCCGATGACGCGGCTGATCTCCGACAAACTCATGCCTTCCCGCCGCGCATCCAGGGCCTCCAGAATCGCCAGCCCGCGATCCAACGCCGGAGCCTCGATGTTTGCACCCGTCGCGCTTTTGGAACGCTGCTGTGCCGTATTTGGAACGTGTTCAATGGGTGTCACAGATGCAATACCCAGAACCGCAACTATTCTTGCAGGAAACCTTCGGGCTGGTGGAAAATATTCCTGAGGATTTCAAACGGCACTTGGTCGATCTGCTGCAACATCACCTGCCCCGCGGGTGAGACACTGCCCTTGCCTGCGGATGTCAAAGAACGCTTCATCAACTACGATGTCTCCGCCTCCCTCGGCCATGACCATGTCGGTCTCCTCCACCCCAAAGGCCGCCACGAACTCGCCCTCGTCCGCGCCTTCCGCGAGATGGTGTTGAAGGGGCTGAAGGCGTAACCGCGATCACTGCTGGCACCGTCCCAGACGCTCAACGCGCTTTATTGGTTTTCGCCTTTCCGGCAGGTGCTTTTGCCATCGGGTCAAACTCCAAGTCTAACATGCCGTGCAGGCGCTTCACCAGCGGAGCGTGCTCGGGGTTGGCAATGAGGTTGTGATACTCGGCTTCGTCGGTGCTGTGGTCGTAGAGTTCGGCGGTGCCGTCGCGGCGTTCGGTGAGCCGCCAGCGTGGGGTGCGGACGGTGCGGCCGTTGCCCCACTGGCAGAAGGCACCGGGTTTGCCTTCGGCTTTCGGGTCCATGAGTAGTGGGAGGAAGCTTTTGCCATCGAGTTTGTCGGGCGCGGGCAGTGCGGCGAAGTCGCAGAAGGTGGGGAAGAGATCGAGCAACTCGACGATGCCGCCTGCCTTGGCGTTCTTTGCGCCCTGCGGATGCCGCACGATGAGGGGAACGCGCATGACTTGCTCGTCGATGCTGTGTTTGCACCACTGGCCGCGCCAGCCGAGGTGATACCCGTGGTCGCTGGTGAAGACGACGAGGGTGTTTTCGAGCTGTCCTTTGGCGCGGAGGTGATCGAGGAGGCGGCCGATCTGCTGGTCCAGCGTGGTGACGGCGGAGTAGTAGGCGCGGAGGCCTTCGCGGTGATGGGCCTCGCTTATTTCCATGCCGGGCTCTTGCAGCAGAGAGCCGGGCGGCAGGGGAGTGGCATTGGTGGGTGTCGTTTCAGGGGTGAACTTCGCTGGATCGTGCTGGTTGTAATTCGATCGGGTGCTGTCCCAGGGCACATGCGGGGTGTGAAAGCCGATGGCGGCAAAGAAGGGTTTTGAGGCATCACGTTCTTTGTCGAAGAACTGGATCAAGCGCTCAGCACGCACCCAGTCGCCCATGGCCTCCTGGGAATCGGCCAGGCGGATGAGCGAGACGCGTTTCCGCTGCTGGCCTAGGTCTTCATCGAAGAAGGTGTTTTGTGTGGGCAGCTTCGGGGCCATGTCCTCGCGTTTCACACGCACGTCCCAAGCCTTTGGATCGGTATAGGCGTCGTTGGGGTCGTCGTGATCGATCTTGCCGATGGCGGCGGTTTGATAGCCGTGCTCGCGGAACCAGCGGCCCATGGTCATCGTGTCGGGATGCTCGATGAAATGGTTCGCCCGAGCATGACGAGTGTTCAGCCCGAGCATGAACGACGTGCGGCTGGGCGTGCAGACCGCGCCCTGGCAGTAGGCCTTGGTGAACACGACACCTTCGGCAGCGAGGCGGTCGAGATGGGGAGTGATGGCGGCTTTGTCTCCGTAACAACCAAGGCGTGTCGCGAGGTCATCGGCGATGATGAAGAGGATGTTAGGCTTCGATGGCTCGGCGGCGGCGAGATGCGCCACAGAGGCAAAAACGAAAAGAAGAAGACGGAGTGTCATGAGGCTATTGGGATAGAGATAGGCAATAGAATGGGGGCAAGAGAATGAATGGCCTGTTTAATCACCTGAAACACATTCTTCTGCCCCCATTCTCCTGCCTAATCCGGTTACTTCCGAACCAAGAGCGGCTTCAATCGCTCGGCATACACCGCATAGCCTGCGGGCGAGAGGTGGATGTTGTCCGGGGTAAAGAGGTCTTTCTTGATGGTGCCGTCCGCGTTGGTGAAGTCGGACCAGAGGTCGAGGACTTTCACGTTCGGATCGCTGTCGAGCTTGAGGGGATCGAGGGCGGCGTTGGTCTTTTTGATGTCTTCGTAGAAGCGATTCCCGGGCGTGTGGGCTGGTAGAATCTTCGCCACGATGATGGCGACGGCGGGGAACTTCTCGCGGAGGTTCTTCAGGCAAATCTCAATGCCTTTGGCGGCAGCTTCGACGCCCGTTTCGGGGGTGAAGAACATGTTGTTGTTGCCGATCATGAGCACGATGGCCTTTGGCTGAAGACCTTCGACACCGCCGTGATCGAGCCGCCAGAGGACGTTTTGGGTTTTATCGCCGCCAATGCCGATGTTGACGGCTTTGAGATCGGGAAAGTTCTTCTTCCACGACTCGCCCCACTGAATGGTGATGCTATCGCCGACGAGCAACACATCGAGCGGGCCTTGATTCGCCTGCACGGTCTTCACATGCGCCTCGTGGAGCTTCAGCCATGAATCGCCGCCGAAATGGCCTGCGGTTGGCACTTGAGGCCAAAGCTGCGGCAGATGCTTGTTCGATTCACGACCGGGGCGACGCTCGTATTCCGGCTTATCGACGGAATAGGCCCGTTCTTCCGCCGTGAGCGGCCAGCCGGTCTTTTGAGGCTCGGCGGTGACGTGGGGGTAATCGAGAGCAGCAGCAGTGGAAGTAACGAGGAGAAAGAGAGTGAAGCGGATCATCTGGGTAAATACGGAGAGGTGCGCTGACACTCGACAAAGCAATTTAGGCAAGAGAATGTGGGCAAAAGAATAGAAAACAGATTCATTCTCCTGCCTACCTGCTTCACCGCTGCACGATTCGCACAGGCAAGCTTGGTTGAGTTTTGAGGGTGAGTTTTACGTCATCGGCAAAGAGGCTTCCGAGTTTGGCCGGGCGCAGATTCGGCCGTGCGGCGATCTGGATGACGGCGAAGTCGGCCTCGGCGGGGACAAGGCACTTGGCGGTGAGGGTTCGCATGCCTTTGGCATCTGTGCCGAGCGTGGTGACTTGGGCGCTGCCACTGCCGAGGGTGTCAGTGATGCTTTGTGGCCAACTTTGATGCAAAGCGGTGGGATCGCCTTGGAAGAGGTAGAGCTGGCAGAAGAAGGTGACGGAAGGCTTCGAGTTGCGAGGGCGGGCGTCGAGGAAGTCTGCACTGAGTTCCAGCACCGAATCGCCACCGGGGCTGAGCGTGTGGTGCAGGGGGCGGAGATCGACGAGCTGGAAGACATCGCACGAGATGGATCGCCCACTGAGATCGCCCGAATCACTGCCGGGGGCGATGAAACGTAGTTTGCCATCCGCGATGGAGGCTTCATCGCCGCTCCAGACGCCGGTTTGGCGGGGGAAACCGTTTTCGATTCGGCGCTCATCGAAGCTGCCATTTAAGAGCGAGAACAGTCGCTCCATGGTGGCCTTGGGCGATGAGATGGCCCAGACGATGGAGGCGCTAAACAGGCCGAAGACAAGTCCGGCGGCCATTGAGGCAATAGGGCGGGTTATCCAGGCGAAACGGACACTCTTGTTCGTTCGGGAGGAGGCACAGACAGGAGTGTCTGTGTCACACTCGAAAGCCTCCTGACGGAAGCGATCATGCAGCGCCATCGAGCGCAGTTGAGTCTCGGCAAAGAGTCGGCGTTTCGCGGGATCACCGCGCATCGCGGCTTCAAGCGCGGCGATCTCATCGGGCGTGAGGACGCCGTCCTGATGGCGCATGAGCAGGTGAAGAAAGTCTGTGTCGTTCATGAGGCGGATTCGGTTTGAAGGCGGGCGCGAATGCACTCGCCGAGGGCTTTGTGCAGGCGGGCAAGCGCTTGATAGACGGTTTCGATCTTGCGGCCCATGATCGCGGCCACATCGGCGCAGTTGCGACGCTCAAAGTAGCGCAGGCGGAGCAGCTCACGGTTGTTTGGTGTGATTTGTTCGACGCATAGCCCGAGCGCATCCTGCATGACATCCACGCGGCTTTGCTCCGGCCACTCTGCTGCCAGCAGGTCGAGTATGTCATCACTCAGGCCCACATAGCGGCCATCACGAGTTCGGAGAATATCGATGGCGCGATTCTTTCCCGCGAGCCGAGCCCAGTTCATGACATGCGCAGTCGTCTCAAAGGTCTCCGCTCGCGCCACGGCCTTCACACAGACCTCCTGAAACACATCCTCAGCCAGATGAAAATCTCGCGTCACGCTGGCAAAGAATGCCGTGAGCGGCAGTCGCTCGGCGAGCAGGGTGGCGGTGATGTCTTCCGGGGCGAGCATGACTTGGCACAGACTACGGCGAGTTTGGCGAGAACTCGACATCGCGTCACTTCTTCACTGCCTCTTCCAGAAACTTCAGCAGCAGAGGAAAGGCCGGCTCGGGCATCTTGCCGTGATTGAAGCCGTCGAGTTCGTGCAGCGTCGTATCCTTGTGGCCGGTGAGTTTCATCATGCGCCAGAAGTAGGCGCATTCCTCGAAGCGGCCCATGAGTTCTTTTTCGCAGTCACCGGTGACGAGGAGGATGGGCGGGGCGTTTTTACGGACGTGAAACAGCGGCGCGAGGTCGTCGATGATGGGCTGCGTTTCCTCGATGCCACGCTCGTCGCGAATGGTAAAGTGCGTGATGACCTGCGGGCTGAGCGGGATGAGGCCGGCGATTTGATCCGCATCGACGCCGTGCTTGGCGAGCCACTGTTTGTCTAAGCTGCACATGAGTGAGAGATAAGCGCCAGCACTGTGACCGCTGACAAAGATGCGCTGCGGATCGCCGCCGAAGCCGGCGATGTGTTTGAACGTCCACGCGATGGCTGCGGCGGCATCTTCGATGAAGACGGGCGACTTCACGCCGGGGCTGAGCCGGTAGTTCGCCGTGACGACAGCGATGCCTTGATTGCGCAGCGGCAGCGGGATGGAGCGTTCGCCCTGCGTCAAACCGCCGCCGTGAAACCAGATGACGGTGGAGAAGGGCTTCTTCGTGGCTGGCGCATACACATCGAGCCTGCAACGCTGGTTTTGCTTAGCCGTGATGCCTTTTTCTTCGCGGTAAAGCAGCTCGGCGGTGAGGTGGTAGCTGCCATCAATGATTTGATGGCCTAGCTCGCGACTCACGCGGGCGAGGAGGGCCTCGGCCTCGGTGAACTTCGACGCAAACATCCGCGTGGCGGCCTCGTCGAGCTTGGTGGCATCGCCGCCGCGTTTGCGGATTTGGTAAAGCATGACCGGTAGACGCAGATCGGCCGGATTGCCGCAACGCGGGAGCTTTTCGAGATGGCGGAAGCCGTTGCTGCGAGTCGGCTCGATCATCGTGCCTTCGCCGTAGTCGTTCCAGGTGGCGATCTGGATTAGCGGAGCCTTGCTTTCGAGTGCCTGAGCGAGCGATTCGCTCAACGTGAGGCCGTTTCGCGAAGCGATGCTGCCGTAGCTGTCATGCACGCCTGCTTGTTTGTAGATGTCTTTGAAGCCTGGGAACGCGGTGGCGATGAAAGGCTGCTTCTGCGCATAAATGAGGCCGAGTTCCGTCTTCCACTGATCGGTGCTGAGAGCTTTGCCACCCGTGACCGGCGGCCACGCGAAAGCGCCATCGAGTCCGTTTTCCTCCACCAGATGCGGCAGGCCAAACACGAGCGGTTGGGACTTCAAATCGAACTTCCACTTCAAGTGCTGCGGTCCGAAGACGAGAAGCACCGGGCGGCCATTCTCGCGGACGTAGCTCGGATCGGCAAAAAGTGCTCCTCGGCCCATTTCAGGTCCTTTTCCGCCTGTTGGATGTCTTCGCCGTTTTTCAGCGACTTCACCGCCTGGTCCTCGTAGCAAACCGCAAAGCTCAAACCGGCCTTTTGGAGCCAAGGGATAAACTTCTGCGTGTTGCGATGATTCATCGCGTGGTCGTTGAGGGCACTCGCGCCATACCAGTCGATCACGACACCATCGAGCCCGGCGATTTTCATCAGCAG
>JBEIGR010000305.1:0-6786 GCA_040381795.1 Verrucomicrobiaceae bacterium
ACATCGCCGCCGGAGACATTTTCCAAGGCGTGCCCTCCCAGCGCTTCGAGACGGCCTACAGCGGCAGCACGATCGACCTCTTCCGCGCCCTCCGGCATGTGAATCCGAGCCCCTACATGTTCTGCATGGATTTCCCGCAGGGCTTCGCGCTCGTCGGCAGCTCGCCAGAGGTGCATGTGAAGTGCATGAACGGCCGCATCGACATCCGTCCCATCGCGGGTACCCGCTGGAGAGGCAAAACGAAGGCCGAGGACGATGCGCTGGCCGATGAACTGCTCCACGACCCCAAAGAACGCGCCGAACACATCATGCTCGTCGATCTTGCCCGCAACGATGTCGGACGCGTGGCCGAGTATGGCAGCGTGCGCGTGAGTGATCTGATGGTCATCGAGCGCTACTCGCACGTCATGCACATCGTTTCGAACGTCGATGGTCGTCTCCGCCCGGACAAATCCGCCTACGATGTGATGCGCGCCACCTTCCCGGCCGGAACCGTGAGCGGTTCACCGAAAGTGCGAGCTATGGAAATCATCAACGAGTGCGAGAAGAGCAAGCGCTGCGCCTACGCCGGCGCGGTCGGTTACTTTGGCTTCGACGGGAATCTCGATAGCTGCATCGCGCTGCGCACCTGCGTGGTGAAGGACGGCAAAGCTTATGTGCAGGCCGGCGCGGGAGTCGTCGCTGATTCAGATCCAGCTTACGAGTATCGTGAGACGGTGAACAAGGCCACCGGCATGCTGAGAGCCATCGAGTGGGCGAAGCAGCTCGGCGAAAGTTGATCGAGTCATCCACAACCAACTCACAATCTATTCACAGAGTCATGCACAACGAGCTTTGCATCTCGCTTCGTTGGCTGGGTTCCCAAAAACAAAGAACCCTCCGGTGTTTCCACCGGAGGGTTCCATGGCGATCCAGCAACCAACAACGAATGAGGACCGTTGGCACGAAATGCGAAGCTGAGGAAAGCTGCAAACGTGGTCCCGAGGTTGCCCTCGGGGACGGGCAGAGATTAAAAACTTTTGCCGCCGCCGTCAACCACTGCGGCTTGGTTTTCCAAAAAGATGCCCTGAGTCGCAAGTTTGAGAGCCTCAACCCCTCGCTTTTTATCAATCTTTTAGCAAAACGAGCCTTGACACCCCTCTGGCCCGAAAAACCAGCATTTCGCCCGATTACTACACGTCTGAACAGTCTTTCAGATTGCGCCAAATAGGCTCCAAAATCACCCAAACTACCCGCCATGCCCTCCTCTAACCTCCTCGGCCAGCTCCTCCTCATGGGCGTTCCAGGCCCCGACCTCGACGCCGAAACCGCCGCCCGCCTCAAAAAGCTCCAGCCAGGCGGCTTCATTTTGTTTGGCCGGAACATTCAAAGTCCGGCTCAGCTCCGCAAACTCATCGACGACCTCCGTGACCTCTCGGACATCGAGCCCTTCATCACCATCGACCAGGAAGGTGGACGCGTTTCACGGCTGCGTTTGATCGGCGAGGAGCCACCGAATGCGCAATCGCTGCGCGACAAAGGCGATCCCGAACTCATCAAACGCCACGGCAAGCTCACTGGCCAGGTGCTGCGGCAGTTCGGCTTCAATCTCGACCTCTGCCCCGTGCTCGACATCAGCTACGACGACGCGGCGGACAATTCTTTGAAGGGACGCACTTACGGCAAAGATCCGCAGCAGGTCATCACCAACGCCGGTCTCTTCAATCGCGCCATGCGCAAAGAAGGCATCCTCAGCTGCGGCAAGCACTTCCCCGGCTACGGCCCCGCCGAGTGTGATCCGCATGAGTTCCTCCCCGTCATCACGAAGAGCCGCGAGGAGATGGAGAAGAGCGAGTTGCTTCCTTACTCCGCCCTGCTGCCGGAGCTGGACAGCGTGATGACCTGCCACAGCAACTACACCGCCTACGATCCTGATCGCGGTCGCTGGCCCGCGAGCCTTTCTCATAACATCGTGACGAAGCTCCTCCGGCATCAATACGCCTTCGACGGCCTCGCCATGACCGACGACCTCGACATGGGCGCGATTTTGAATGAGGTGACATTCGAGCAGGCCATTCAAGAAGCCGTCCGCGCTGGAAATGACCTCGTCATGATCTGCCACCGCGTCGAAATGGTAGAACTCGCTCGCCAGCATCTCGAAGGCGTCGAAGAACCCGCGATTCACGACGCCCTCGTCCGCATCGAAAAGACCAAAAAGCGCCTCGTGGCTCCCGACAAGTTCGACCCCGACCGCTTCGCCGCCATCAATCGCGACATCTGGCAGCTCCGCGTCGATACCCTTGGCGAAGAAGCGGCGAGAAACCTCAGCGTCGAAGACGGCAAGAGGTCGCCGGTGGAGCTGTATTAAGCCGCATGCGAATCTGCGTGCTCGTTTTCTCTTTGGCTGCCCTCTGCGTGGCAGCCGAGGAGAGCTTGCCGGATACGCGTTTGAGTGCACTGCCAAAGTCCGCCGCACTGCCGCAGGACACGCCGGAGAAGGTGAAGCTCGGTCGGCTGCTGTTTTTTGATCCGATCCTCTCCGCCACGCGGGAGGTGGCCTGTGCGACCTGCCATCATCCGCGTTTTGGCTGGGCGGATGGTCGAGCCACGCCGCTCGGCGTGAAGGCGAGTGGCCTCGGCCCGGAGCGAAAGCCGCTCGAAAAGATGGAGTCATCGACGCTGACGCGAAACACGCCGTCGATTCTGAACGTGGCCTTCAACGGCTTGCGCCTGGATCAGCCGCATGATCCGGCGAAAGCGCCGATGTTTTGGGACAACCGCGTCGAAAGCCTCGAAGCGCAGGTCTTGGCTCCGATCCGCTCGCGTGAGGAAATGCGTGGCGATGCCTGCACCGAGGCCGAGGCGGTGCCGCAGATGATCGAGCGACTGAAGAAAGTGCCGGAGTATGTGCGGCTTTTTGTCGGCGAGATCACCTCGGAAAAAGTGGCGGATGCCATCGCGGCCTATGAGCGCACCTTGATCACACCGGAGACGCCGTTTGATCGCTTCATGCGTGGAGATCGTTCGGCGATGAGCGCTTCGCAGCAGCGTGGCATGGAGGCCTTTCAGCGGGCAGGATGCGCTCTCTGCCATGGCGGGCCGATGCTGTCGGATTTCAAACCCCATGCCATCGGGCTTTCCGGGCCGACTTTGCGCACGCCGACGCTGCGAAACCTGCGCCACACCGCGCCTTACATGCACGATGGCAGCCAGCGAACGCTCGAAGACGTGATGTTGTTCTACGACCGTCTGATGGATCATGCGGCGGAGACTCTCGATGGGGGTGACAAAGCCTCACTGCCACCGCTGGATCCACTGTTGAGCCGTCTCGACCTGCGTCCCGACGATCACGAATCCATTCTCGACTTCCTCAACGCTCTCAACAGCGACGATTACGACCGCTCCGTGCCCAAAGGCTTTCCATAACCGCCGCCACCCGGCGTTTCCAGCATGACTCGATCTCCCGCATGCACGGCAAAGCTCGTGCAGCCTTCGAGTTCATTCTCTGCGCCATCGCGAAGCAATCGCTGCCGTCCTTTCTGTCCCTCGTTTCCCTCCTGCATCCCAAACGGAGCTTCCACACGATGCTGCGTGAGTAGGCTCACTGTGAGCGGCTGCAAGAACTCAAACTCACGCACCACGCCATCTCCGCCTCGCCATTGGCCTGCGCCACCGCTGCCATGGCGGATGGAAAATTGGCGCAAACGCACGGGGTAGCGGCTCTCGAGGATCTCGGGATCGGTGATGGCCGTGTTGGTCATGTGCGTGTGCAGCGCATGAGCGCCGTCGTAGCCATTTCCGGCTCCAGAGCCGCCCGCGATGGTTTCGTAATAGCCGAAGCCCGCGCCGCCGAAGAGGAAGTTGTTCATGGTGCCTTGGCTGCACGCTTGAAGACCCAAAGCCTTGATCAACGTGTCCACGAGTCGCTGACTGACCTCCACATTGCCGCCGACGACGGCGGGATCATTCGCCGGATCGCCGGTGAAGGTGGGATTGAGCATCGAAACGGGCAAAACGATCTCCAGCGGCTCCATGAGGCCTTCGTTGAGCGGCAGGTCTTCTTGAAGCCAAAGCCGCATCACATACAAAACGGCACTGCGCACGATGGCGCTGGTGGCGTTGAGGTTTCGCGGATGCACGCCGCTGGTGCCGGTGAAGTCGATGTGGAGGGCGGGATTGCATTCCCGCCCAGTCTTTTCGAGCGAAACGGCGATTTGATGGCCGTCGTCGAGTTTTTCGATGGCGGTGACTTGGGAGCCAAAGCGTCCGATTTGAGCCCGTATGACCTCGGTGCTGCGGTCGAGGATGCTCTGCATGTTTTCGAGCAGCGAATCGTCGGCGAGGGCCTTCAAGCGCTCCGCGCCGTGCAGATTCGCGGCGAGTTGGGCGTGCAGGTCGGCGAGGTTGTCGGCGAGATTGCGTGTGGGATGCAGCGCGGTGGTCAGCAGCGTGCTGATTTCATCAAAGCAGGAGTTTCCAGCGAGGATGAGATGTCGCGGAGCAATGACGACGCCTTCTTCAATTAAGCGCGTGGCATGGGCCGGCATCGAGCCGGGCGTGATGCCGCCGATCTCGGCATGGTGAGCACGATTGGCGATGTAGCCGATGAGTTGGGTGTCATTGAAAACCGGCGTGATGAGCGTGACATCCGGAAGATGCGATCCGCCGAAGGCCGGGTGATTCGTGATGATGGTATCGCCGGGCTGCATCGCGATGGCTTTGGCGACGGCGCGGACGCATTCGCCGAGGGCTCCGAGATGCACGGGAATGTGTGGCGCGCTCGAAAGCAGTCGTCCGTGTGGATCGAGCAAGGCGCAGGAGAAGTCGAGGCGCTCGCGGATGTTCGTGGAGATGGCGGTGCGGCAGAGCAGAGCGCCCATGTCCGTCACGATGGCGTGGAAGCGGTGACGGAGGAGATCGCGCGTGAGTGACGCGTGATTCGTGATTCGTGATTCGCGGCGGAGGATGTGACCGTGATCGGGGAGATGCTCGATGGACCAGCCGGGAGCGACGACGAGGGTGGAGAAGGCGTCTTGGATGAGTGAGGGCGTCGTAGAGGAAGACGTGAGTCTTCCACCGGGCGGAGCGGCGGAAAACTCACGTTTTCCGCTACGCGTGATCGTTCTCAGTGAGACGAGTTCGATTTCGCGGTTCGTGGGCGGTGTGTAGCCGAAGAGGCGTTGGTAGGCTTCGTGGTAGAGCTGCGGGAGGTCGTGGGCGTTTTGGTATTCGACTTGGAGGGGTGTGTCTTGGCCGCGGAGGCGGAGTTCGGCGATGCGCGTGGTATTTGGATCGGTCGGAGCGGATCGATCAGACTGATCTAAGAAGGCGGAGAGCGGTATGCGGTATTCTTTTTCCTCCAAGCGCTCGGGAATCGCTTCTTGGAGGCCGACGGCACTCAAAATGCCCGCATGTTGCGGCACGAGGATGGTGCGGATGCCGAGGCTTTCTGCGACGGCGCAGGCGTGCTGCGGGCCTGCGCCGCCGAAGGCGAGAAGGGCATGATCGGCGGGATCGTAGCCTTCGCCGATGCTGATGCGGCGGATGGCATCGGTCATGTGCTCGACGGCGAGTCGCAGCAAGGCGTGGAGGAGTTCTTCTTCGCTTTGAGTGCCGTCGTGAAGCTCGCGGAGGCGTTCACGAGCAGCGTTCACATCGAGAGGGATGGGCGCTTGAGCGGGATCGAAGCGGCCGAGGAGCAAATTCACATCGGTGATGGTGAGCGGTCCGCCTTTGCCATAGCACGCTGGGCCGGGATGCGAGCCTGCGCTCTCCGGGCCGACGGCGAGCCCGTGATGCGTCCTGCGGCAAATCGAGCCACCACCCGCGGCGACGGTTTCGATATGCACCGAAGGCGCGAGGAGCTTCATGCCGGCGACATCCTGGGTGAAACGATAACCGGGCCGGCCGGCGATGCGGGCCACGTCGGTGCTCGTGCCGCCCATGTCGAGGGTGATGATCTGCTCAAAGCCGAGGCGTCGGGCGAAATTGGCCGCGCCGATGGCTCCACCGGCCGGGCCGCTGAGCAGCATGTCCTTCGGGCGAATGTCGTCGGCTGTTTTGAGGCCGCCAGCGCTGGTCATGACCTGCATCTCGGGCGAGACGCTGCGTAGGGCATTCAAAAACGACTGCACAGGGCCGTGCAGGTAGGCATCCGCGACGGTGCTTTGGGCTCGCGGCAGCAGTTTGGCGAAGGCAGCGGTTTGATGAGACAGCACGACATGCGTGAAGCCGCACTCGCGCAGGATTTCGCCGACGCGAAGCTCATGCGCGGGATGCGCGTGACCATGCATGAGGCACACGGCGGCGGCGGTGATGCCTTTGGGGATCGCATCGAGTGCCAAAGCACGCACCGCGGCCTCATCAAGCCGCGTGAGCAACTCGCCATCGACGCTGATGCGCTCGGGAACCTCGCAGGATAACTCGTGAAAGGTCGGACGAGGCTCGTGTCGCAAGGCGAAGAGGTCGGGGCGACGTTGATCGCCGATGTGCAAGAGGTCGCCGAAGCCCTGAGTGATGAAAAGAGCGATGCGGCTGCCTTTGCGTTCGAGCAGCGCATTGGTGGCCCGCGTGGTGGCGATGCGGAGCTGCATCGGCGGGAAGGCGGCGCCGGGCGGTGTGTTCGTCAAAAGGCGTGCGCCGAGCACGGGAGCCTCTTCACCGGTGAAAAGCTCGACGAGTGCTCCCGCATGCCATTCGGCCGGTGGAGGCTCATTGAGGGTGATTTGGCCGTTTTCGTCATGCGACGAGATGAGGCGTGATTCGGGATGCGTGAGGCTGCGAATGGAAAAGCCGCGCAAAAGGCCG
>JBEIGR010000306.1:0-6780 GCA_040381795.1 Verrucomicrobiaceae bacterium
ACTTCCGGCCATGCGCTTAGGTCTGCTTTTGGGTCTTCTCGGAGTTCTTGTTTCGCCTTTGAGGGCGGAATTCACGACGCTGTGGTCGCTGGGAGTGTGGGATGGTGATCCGCAGAATGAGTTTGGGAGTTCGACCTGGGATTACAACGCGGCTCCGGGCAGCGCGACGGCTCTCGACAATGATTTTTACTTCGCTGGCACCTACCTCGCGCCCATCGGGACGGTGGCGGGCGAGCCGGTGACGCATTTTGAGCCGACGCTGGATAGCGGAAATCTCTCGGTGAGGCTGCATTTCAATCTTTCACCGGCGCAGGCCACGAGCACGGCCCGCATGCGGCTGAACATGCATCAGGTGTGGGGCGGTGTTTGGAATCCGGCGATCAATGGCAATGGCGAGGGGTATGGTCGTCACCAGTTTGAGGTGTTTTGGAATGGGGTGCTGCTCAAAACATCGGTTCACACAAAGGCGGGCACGCTCATCGTCGATGCGGATGCGGCGGCCTTCAATCCCGTGGCGGGGGCGAATGTGCTCGAAATCCGACGTGCTCCGTCGCCAGCGTCCTCGGCGGACAGTTGGGTGCAGTTTGATGCGCTGTCGCTGGAGCTAGATCCGATCGCCCTGCAGGACATCGACGGAGACGGACTGCCGCGCTGGTGGGAGCTGGATCATGGATTCAGCGATTCGGTGGCGAGTGCGGCCCAGGATGCGGATGCGGATGGTCGCACGAATGCGCAGGAGTTCGCCGCAGGCACGGAGCCGACACAAAAGGACACGGATGGCGATGGCTTGAACGATGGCGCAGAGGCGACCGCAGGCACGAATCCGCTGAAGGCGGATACCGATTGCGATTCGCTAAGTGATGGCGAGGAAACGGCATCGAGTCCGCTGCTGGCTGACACGGATGGTGACGGTGCGGGAGATGCCTGGGAGCTGCGCACGGTTTATCTGGCGAATTCGGCCGTGAGCACACCGCCGATACAAAATGGCGTCATCGGCATTAATTTCGCGATGGAGCTCAATCCAGACAACATCATCGCCAGCCATGAGGTGACCGGTTTGGTGCCGCAGCGCTTTTGGAACAACACCTGGGCGCTCACGAGCTGGCGGAATCAAACTGGCACGCAGGGTGACATCCTCACGCCGACGCCGGATGTGATCGTGGACAGCACCGGAGCGACCACGGGAATGACGATGAACTGGGCTTTCAGCGGCACCTGGGCGAACGGCCAGAGGGGAAGCGCCACGCAAAAGCTGCTGGATGGCTATTTGAATGTCTCCTCGGACACGCCGGGCAGTCTCACCATCAGCGGCATTCCATTCACTCACTACGATGTGATCGTCTATGTGGGCACGGTTTACGATGGCGCGGTGGCTTACACGCGGCTGAATGACAATCCGGTCACGGATCGCTGGTTTCTCAGCGCCAGCACGCCGCCGCAGACCAAGCTGGTCGAATTGATGAAGTCGGATGCGGTGAAGCCTTGGCGGGCGAATGCGATTCGCTATCGCGATCAAACAACTCCGAGCGTGAACATTAAATTGGCCCGCACGAGCTGGTATGAGGCAGGCATTCACGGCATCCAGATCGTGGACACCACGCTCGACAGCGATTCCGACGGCATGTCGGATGCCTACGAGTGGGAGCATGGCTTCAAAACGCTGGTGGCCGATGCCACGCTCGACGCCGATGGCGATGGCCTCACGAACGCGGCGGAGCAGACGTCGAAGACGAACCCTCGCGTGACTGATACCGATGGTGATGGTTTGAATGACGGCGCTGAGACGACCACGAATCCGCTTTGGGCTGATACGGATGGTGATGGCCTCAGCGATGGCGAGGAGCTGACTGCCGTGCCTGCGGCAGCGAACCCGAACAACCCGGACAGCGATGGCGATGGCATCAGCGATGCTGATGAAGTGGGCGGCTGGACGAATCCGAATGCCGCACAATCGTTGGTGCCGGTGGTGAGCACCAGCCCGCGCACCTTGGACTGGATCGTGGAGAATGTACAGATCGTATGGGATCACTCGCGAGGCGGCGTGACGGACCAGGAATGGGGCGATCACTCGCTCATGAACTTCCAAATCGTGAACTCGGCGAGCACGGGCAGCGATGCGTTCAATGTCGCGATTCGGGTGAAGGCGGGACGCGTGTCCTATTTTCTCTTCTCCGGCCATGGTGGCGGCTTCAGCCATCCCGACAACGACGCCTGGGACATCTGGGAGGCGGACTGGCAGGATTTTCCGGCGGATTTGAAGGCCGTGATGGGCTTCAGCGGCGTGGGTAGTCACGACATCAGCGACCGGCTGCGCTTCCGCATTCAGGGGAATAGCACAGGCAGCCGAACGGCGTGGGATTTCAGCTTCACCATCACGAATCAGGATGCGAATAATGGAGCTGGTGTGCAGATATTGAGACGTGACTTTACGAACTGCGCCCTCGCTCAAAATGCCCACGATGGCACCGCGACGTGGCAGGATCGCAGCGATCCGCCGAAGCTGAACCAACTGGAAACGTGGACTCATGATGGCGTGAGCGTTTACCTCCACGCCACGCCGTTGGAGGACACGCCTGCCTTTGCCGCCTATAAAGACAGCGACGAGGATGGCATGCCGGATGTCTGGGAGGATGCGAACGGCCTGAACAAGCTCAGCGCCACGGATGCCGGACTCGACGGCGATGCCGATGGGCTGACGAATGTGCGTGAGTATCTCGCCGGTACCTCCCCGAGTGATGCGGATAGTGACGACGATCTCGCCAAAGACGGCCTGGAGGCCGATAGCGGCAGTGATTCCTTGCTCGCGACGAGTTTGCCGCCGCTTTACCGAGGTCTGCCAGTCGGCGTGACGGGTGAGGATGTGAATGGAAACGGCTTCTCCGATGTGTGGGAGCAGTGGATCGGGAATTTTGGTCTCTCATCGACGAATGACGATGATGGCGATGGCATGACGAATGGCGCGGAGGCTCTCGCAGGCACGAATCCGCTCGATCCGAGGTCGCGGCTGTGGAGCGAGGCTACCTCTTCAACTGGTGGAGCAGTTCCAAGGGGCGAGTGCTGCTGCCACGAGCATCTCGCGGGTGAATGCGGCACGTTTCCTGATGCAGGCGGGCTTTGGACCGACGCTGGAGGACATTCAGCGGGTGCAGCAGCTCGGTTACAGCGGCTGGATCACGGAGCAGATGGGCCAGCCGGTCACGCGGCACTCGAATTACATTCAGAGCATCTATCAAAACATGACCACGCAGCGCCAGCGGGAGGATTACAGCCGCGGCGGTGGTGACAGCGATCCGTTCTTGTTTGGTAACAACATGCAGACGGCCTTTGCGCGTGCCGCCATCTTGGGCAGCGATCAATTGCGGCAGCGGGTGGCCTTTGCTCTAAGCCAGATCCTCGTCACCTCGCGTCGCGATGCGAACCTCGAAAACAAGTGCCTCGGCATGGCGGATTTCTACGACCTCTTTGTGCGTCATGCCTTTGGCAACTACGAGGACGTGCTCATGGAGGCGACGATGCATCCGGTGATGGGCCGCTACCTCAGTCATGTGGGCAATCAGAAGGCCGATCCCTCCATCAATCGCTACCCGGATGAAAACTACGCCCGAGAGGTGATGCAGCTTTTCACCGTGGGCCTGTGGCAGTTGAATCCCGATGGCTCACGAGTGCTCGTGAGCGGCCAGCCGGTGCCGACTTACTCGAATGAGGAGATCACCCAGCTCGCCCGCGTGATGACGGGCTTCTGGTTCGGCGGTGACAACTGGGGCGGCGGCGGCTGGACGGAGCAGGACTACGCCACGCCGATGAGCCTGCACGCCGACCGCCACGATTTCGGCGCGAAGACGCTGCTCGGTGGTTTTGTCATTCCCGCCCGTGCGGCCACGCTGGAGAATGCGCAGCGCGATGTGCGGGATGCCATCCATCATCTTTTCGAGCATCCGAATTGTGGCGTGTTCGTCGGGAAGCAACTCATCCAGTTCCTCGTCACCGACAATCCGAGTCCCGCGTATGTACAGCGCATCAGCAGTATTTTTGCCAACAACGGCAGCGGCGTGCGCGGCGATCTCGGTGCGGTGGTGCGTGCCATCCTGCTCGATCCCGAGGCCCGTGGACCGGTGGGTGCGCAGGCGGCGGGTTTTGGTCGTCTGAAGGAGCCGGTGATCCGCGCCATGGCGATGGCGCGTGTGTTTGGCATGAAGCAGGTGCCTGACTTGCTGTGGTGGGACTGGAGTGATTTCTACAACGAGAGCCGCCAGGCCCCGACGAACTCGCCGAGCGTCTTCAACTTCTACCGTCCCGAGTATCGCGCCCCCGGCCTGCCCACGCAGAACGGCCTCGCCAGCCCGGTGTTTCAGATCACGGATAGCTACAGCTCGATCAGCTTTCCGAATCGCCTGTGGCAGATGCTGGAGGAAGGTTTCAGTCATTACGAGGAGTATCGCTTCCCGCTCGATTTCGGTCGTGAAGCAGCCTTCTCATCGTCCCCCGAGCGTTTGATGGATCATTTGAATCTCCTCTTCTGCGCCGGCCAGATGAAGGCCAGCACGCGCAGCTACATTCTGAACACCCTCAACCAAATCCCCGCCGATCAAACCGCCGCTCGTATCCGCGTGGCCGCCTATCTGGCGCTCACCTGCCCGGAAGGCGCGGTGATGCGGTGAACCTTTCCGCTCCTTTTGAAGTCATGAATGCCGCCTCTACCCGCCGCCACTTCTTCGGACGCTCCGCCTGCGCGGCGATGAGCACCGTGCCGGTGCTTAACACGCTTCTAAATCTCCAACTCGCCAGCCGCGTGGCGGCGGATGGAGCGCCGACTGACTACAAGACGCTCGTGTGCTTCTTTTTGAACGGGGGGATGGATTCCTTCAATTTTCTCGTGCCACGCGATTCGACTCGGCATGGCATTTACACCACCACGCGAGGCAATCTGGCGCTGACGACGGGGCAGCTTCTCCATCTCGATCAAGATCGCGGCGATGGGCAGCTATACGGCATTCATCCGAGCTGCACGGGTCTGCGGGATATGTTCAACGGCACGGGAAACTTCGCGGGGAAGCGCCGTGCGGCCTTGTTGGCGAATGTGGGCACGCTGATCCAGCCGGTGACGAAGGCGCAATACCTCGCGGAGAGCGTGGCGCTGCCCCGGGCGCTGTATTCGCACAGCGATCAGATCGACCAGTGGCAGACCTCCGTTCCGCAGGGCATGACGGAGTTGAGCGGCTGGGCCGGGCGCACGGCCGATCTGCTGCACAGCACGGTGAACACGAACAGCATCGCGATGAACATCTCCCTCTCCGGGAACAGCCTGTGGCAGGTGGGCAATGCCACGACGCAGTTTGTGGTGACGGATCGCGGTGCCCTGACCTTCACCGGCAGCGAGATCACCGATCCGCTGCATCCGATGAAGCTGAAAAACACCGCGCACCGCAGCATCATCCAGCAAAACTACGCCAACCTGATGCAGCAGAGCTACGGCCAGCTCACGAAGAGCAGCATCGAACTCCAAGAGTTCTTCCTTCAGCAATACAACAGCTACGACGACAGTGCGGTGGCCTCGCTCTTCCCGACGAATAACTACATCGCGCAGCAATTCCGAGCGGCGGTGAAGATGATCGCGCTGCGGCAGGCGCTGGGGCTGCACCGGCAGACAATTTTCATCACCTTCGGCGGCTGGGATCATCACGGTGAGCTGCTCAACACGCAGGCCGGCATGCTCAATACACTCAATACCGCGCTCACGGCCTTCCAGCGGGCTTTGGAACAGCTCACGCTTCAAGATGGCGTGATCACCTTTAGTGCGTCCGACTTCGGCCGCACGCTGCGCAGCAACGGTCGCGGCACCGACCACGCCTGGGGCGGCAATGCGCTGGTCATGGGCGGCCCCATTCAAGGCGGTCGTGTGTATGGCACCTTCCCCGATCTCACCCTCGAAAGTGCCGATGACACTGGCTACGGCGGCCGCATGATTCCCACGACGAGCGTGGACCAGTTCTTTGCTGAGATGCTTCGCTGGTTTGGCGTGCCGGCTTCTGGCATGAGCAGCGTGCTGCCGAACATTGGGAACTTCTACAATGTGAACTCGGCGAGTTTGCCGATTGGGTTCTTGAAGCCGGGGATGTGGAGCTGAAAATGATGAATTCTGAAGGACGAATGTCGAATGAAGGTCCAAGCACGAAGGTTAAATGGCTGCTGCTGGCTGTTTGCGTGGCTTTGGTGAGTTGGTGGGTTTGGGATGCGAATCAACAGGATGGGAAAACGGCTCATCGAATGCCGCAAGAGGCCTCGAAAGCGGCACAAACGGCTACGGAGCTTCAAAGGGCCCGTAAACTGCCCGGAGCTGAGATTCTGAAAAACTACGCTTCGCCTTCCACGAGGCCGGAAGATGATTTGCAGGCCATGGCGCATGTGTTTTCGAACCTGCGGTTGCTGGTGAAGGGTGATGCACCGTTTCGAATGGGGGCCAATGAGGAGTTTGCGGCGGCACTGATGGGGAAGAATGCGGCGAAAGAGGTCTTCTTGATGGCTCCACATGCGTGTTTGAATGCGAAAGGCCAGCTCGTGGATCGCTGGGGCACGCCGCTGTTTTTTCATGTGCGGGATGCGAACCGGATTGACCTGCGAAGCGCGGGGCCGGATGGCGAAATGTGGACGGCGGATGATCTGCATCGGCGGCATGACGGAGAGTTTTTTCGTGGCGAGATGCTGCCAAGCGAAAATCCACACGAAGGATAATGAGTTTGCCAGGCGGGCGGTCCCGCGTGATGCACGCCGCATGCTGAATCT
>JBEIGR010000307.1:0-6771 GCA_040381795.1 Verrucomicrobiaceae bacterium
CCCTTCGGCGGACTCATTTCGAGGTCGATGACCATGAACCAGCTCTTCGCACCATCGAGCGGACGAATCTCCGTGCGGCGCACCTCGATGAGTTGCACGCTTTGGTCCGCCTCGCTGAGCCAGTGGTTGACCATGCGCATGCTGGCAAACTCGTCCGTGTCCTCGTAACCTTCACGGGAGACCTCCACATTGATGATGCGGCCCTGCTTCTTGGCGTAGTCGCCCCAGAAGTCGATCTCGTTGAGCAGGTTGTGCGTCACCCAGACGCTGTTGTGATGCGAGTGCGTGAGCGGATCATGCGGATGGCCCATGCGGGTGAGGCTGACATCCCGCGAGGCACGGATGGGATGCCAGAAGGGACGCATGTCCTGCGGATCAAAGTGCATCGCGGTGAGCTCCCGGCCATCGAGCTGGAAAGAGGTGATGTGATGCGGCATCGGCACCGCCTGGACATGCGGCACCGGTTTGGCGGAGGGAAGTTGGGCGGCGGTTTTGGCCGCCAAAAGCCCGAAAACGATCAAGAATCTCATGGTGGCGGCATCATACGTCGCCCCGGCCAGCTTTTCCCATTTCCTATTTCCCATTTTCCCTCTTCAATCCGCCACCCCATGCGCTACCAGCCCCTCCCTGCCGATCTCTTCATCGCCAACCGCCAGCGTCTCTACGCCAAACTGCCGCCAAACTCCGTCGTCATCGTCCATGCCAATGACGTGCTCCCCACGAATGCGGATGGTTCCCTGCCCTTCATCCAGAACAGCGACCAGTTTTACCTCAGCGGCATCGACCAGGAGGAGACCATCCTGGTGCTCTTTCCCGATGCCGCCGATCCAAAGCAGCGCGAGATGCTTTTCGTCCGTGAGACGAACGAAACCATCGCCGTGTGGGAAGGTGAAAAGCTCACCAAAGAACAAGCCACAGGCCGCAGCGGCATCCAGCGCGTGCATTGGCTGACGGACTTCGAGACGCCATTCCGCTCCGTGATGTGCCAGGCAGACCACGTCTTCCTCAATTCCAACGAGCATCCCCGCGCCACCCTCCCCACGGAGACCCGCGAGACGCGGTTCACGCACCGCTGCCTACAGGAGTATCCTTTGCACGACTACCGCCGCCTTGCCCAGCTCATGCACGAGCTGCGAGTGATCAAAACCGAGCCTGAAATCACCGTTCTTCATGAAGCCATCCGCATCACCAGCGATGGCTTTGACCGCCTGTTGAAGTTTGTGAAGCCCGGCGTGCACGAGTTCGAAATCGAGGCCGAGCTGGCGCATGAGTTCATCCGCCAACGCGGACGCGGCTTTGCCTACACGCCCATTATTGCCACAGGCGGCAATGCCTGCGTGCTCCACTACATCACGAACCACTGCCAGTGTCAGGATGGCGAGCTTTTGCTCCTCGATGTGGCCGCCAACTATGGCAACTACAACGCCGACCTCACCCGCACGATCCCGGTGAATGGCAAATTCACCCCACGCCAGCGCCAAGTGTATGACGCCGTGCTGCGCGTCTTTAAACAATGCTGCCAGATGCTCAAACCCGGCGTCATCATCCGCGAGTATCAAGAGCAGGTGGGCCTGCTCATGCAGGAGGAGCTTCTCGGCCTCGGCCTCATCACGCCGGAGGACATTGCCAAGCAAGACCCCGACAAGCCAGCGTATAAAAAATACTTCCCGCACGGCACCAGCCACCCACTCGGCATCGATGTGCATGACGTGGGCCACATGTGGAAGCCTGTGCAACCCGGCATGGTCTTCACCGTCGAACCCGGCATCTACATCCGGGATGAAAAGCTCGGCGTGCGCCTCGAAAACAACATCCTCATCGGCGAAAACGGCAACATCGACCTCATGGCCCACATCCCCATCGAGGCCGATGACATCGAGGCGGCGATGCGCCGCTGAGTTGGAGGGCGGGATTGGATTCCCGCCCTTTTTCGTGCTCTTTCGCGTCCCCCACTCCAAGCGTCAGCAGGAATGAAAACCTGCCCTCCCGATGTCTCTCCCGCGCTTCCATCTTCCCGCCTCTTCGTGGTCCTCACCGCAGCTCTCGCTCACGGATGATGAAGCCGCCCACTGCGGTCGCGTGATGCGAAAACAGCCCGGCGATCGCATCGAGATCTTCGATGGCGAAGGTCGCGTAGCGGTGAGCGAGATCACCAAGGTCACCAAATCCATTGTGGAGGCTCAAATCCTCTCTGAGAGCCGCGTGGAGCCCTTTGCGACGGCTATCCATCTTTTTCCGGCTTTGATCAAAGCCGAGCCTTTTGAGTGGTTGCTCGAAAAAGCCGTCGAGCTAGGCGCGGCGAGCGTGCAGCCAGTCATCACGGAGCGCACGGTGATCCATCTCGATGCCGCGCAGGCCGAAAAGAAGCTCGCCAAGTGGCGGCGGCACATGATCGAAAGCGCCAAGCAATGCCACACACCCTTCGTCCCCCGCCTTGAAGCACCCAAAACCTTCCGCAGCCTCGTTTCGAGCATCGAAGCTCCTTTGAAGCTCATTCCAGCGCTCAGCGAGCACTCACGTACCTTGAAGCAAATCATGCCCGCAAGCCCTCCAGCGAGCATCGCCGTGCTCATCGGCCCGGAAGGTGATTTTACAGCGGAAGAAGAAGCCGAAGCTCAACAGGCCGGTTTTGTGCCAGTGACGCTCGGACCGCTGGTTTTGCGTGCCGAAACCGCCGCGATCAGCACGCTGGCCATCCTGGGGCATGAGTTGAGGAGTTAATCTGCATTTCTCGCGCTCGTTTTCGCAGGAGAGCTATCGAACTCCCCTGCGATGAGTGTGGAGCAGCTTGTCTGCGCCGCCCGAGGCAAACTGACGTTTGCCGCTACGAATCCACCGGAAGCCACCGCGTAGAGGAAGTCGTCAGACTTCCCATGATCCAGGACGGGCAAAAGGGCGGAGAACGGTTAATCCTCACTTTCGTCCGCATTCTTCCCCCCGGGAATGATGCCGCGCTTGGTGCTCGCCACGAAATCGGTGAAGGCCGCCGCTTCGGGCGTGAGTTCGCCAGCGCGGAGTTCCTCGACGGCTTGAGCGTTGTTGAGGCCCTCGCGATACACTTTGCGAAAGGCGGTGCGCAGCGCCCGCACCTGCTCGCGGGTGAAACCAGCCCGCTGAAGGCCGACGATGTTCAGGCCACGAGCACGAGCGGGATTCCCATCAGCGGTGCAAAAGGGCGGAATGTCCTGCACGACCTTCGCGCAGCCACCGATGATGCTACGCTGGCCGATGCGGCAGAACTGATGCACGGCGGTGAGCCCGCCGATGATGACGTGGTCCTCGACGATGACGTGCCCGGCAATGGTGCCGTTGTTCGAGAAGATGACGTGGTTCCCCACGATGCAGTCGTGGGCGATGTGGGCGTAGCTGAGGAAGTTATTGTGGCTGCCGATGATGGTCTTGTCATTCGGCGAGGTGGCGCGGTGAACGGTGCAAAACTCGCGGAAGGTATTGTGATCGCCCATTTCGAGCCAGGTGGGCTCACCGCTGTATTTCAGATCCTGCGTCTGCTGGCCGATGGAGCCGTAGGCGTAGAATTGGTTACCCTTTCCGATCCTCGACGGCCCCATGATCGTCACATGATGCTGAAGCCAGCAGCCATCCCCGAGCACGACATCGGCTCCGATGATGCAATACGGCCCGATGTGGCAATCCGCGCCGATTTGGGCGGAAGGATCAATGATGGCGGTGGGGTGGATGGAGTTCAAAGCTTCAAGTTTCAGGTTTCAAGTTGGGTCACGATCCGAGAGATCGGACCGATCAGACCGGTCTTCGGGTTTTCACCGCTCAACCACGCTGAACATCAGCTCGGCCTCGGAAACGACCTGGCCGTTGACGATGCAGCGGCCGATGGCGATGGCGATGCTGCGCTTGGCCTTGGTCATCTCGGTCTCGATGATGAGCGTATCACCAGGGAGCACGGGGCGGCGCCATTTGACGTTATTGGCGCTCATGAAGTAGCCGATCTTGCCCTGATTGCCGGGCATGCGCAGCAGCACGATGCTGGCGACCTGCGCCATGGCCTCAAGCTGGAGCACGCCGGGCATGATCGGATGGCCGGGGAAGTGCCCCTGGAAGAAAGGCTCATTGATGGTGACGTTTTTCATGCCACGGCACTTCGTTTCGCCCTCGAAGCCGATGATGCGATCCACCAGCAGGAAGGGATAGCGATGCGGGAGGATCTTCATCACGTCGTTGATGTCGAGCACCGCATCCCCGCTGGGGATGTTGATGGCTATGGGGACCATGCTGCGCATCGTGTCGTATTGCTTCACGATGGCGCGGGCCAGTTCCGTATTCGGACCGTGGCCCGGACGCACGGCGATGACGTGGCCGAGGATGCGCTTGCCGGAGAGCATGAGGTCTCCCACGATGTCGAGGATCTTATGGCGGACGAATTCGTCCTGGAAGCGCAGTGGCTGCTTTGAGAGCAGCGAATCCCCGCGGATGACGATGGCAGCCTCCAGCGTGCCACCTTTGATGAGCCCCTTTTGCATCAGCGGCGCGATGTCTTCATAATAGACAAAGGTGCGGGCCGCAGCGATTTCCTTCTCGTAGGTCTGGGGATTGATTTCCGTGCTGAAATACTGCGTGAAGCGGCCATCCGGTCCGACGTTCGTGCAGGAGATGCGGAATTTTTTATCGGGAACGATGGTGAGGATGGTGCCGTCGCGAGTCTCCTGGTAGATCGGCTCGCGGATTTCGAAGACCTTGCGTGCCTCCTTCTGCTCGGCGAGTCCGGCGGATTTGATCAGCTCGACGTAAGGCATCGCGCTGCCATCGGCGATGGGCGGCTCGTTGGCATCCATCTCAATGATGGCATTGTCCACGCCCATGCCGGTGAGGGCGGAGATGACGTGCTCGACGGTATGCACATTGACGCCGCCTTCAGCTATGGTGGTGGCTCGCTCGACTTTCTGCACCTTCTCGGCCAGCGCTGGAATGAAGGGCTTGTCCTCCAGGTCCACGCGGCGGAATTTGAAGCCAAAATTCTCCGGCGCAGGCTGGAGTGTGAGCGTGACCTGCTCGCCGGTGTGAAGCGAGGTGCCCGTCATGGAGACGGATTTGGCGAGGGTGTGCTGACGGTCGGAAAGGGCCATGGGCGTGAGTGGAAACTTGCTCGGTAGCGTCCCGGCCCGGAGTGGGCAAGGGGAAATCAGGAACCCGCCAGCCAACCGCCTCCACGCAGGCTTTTTTCAAAAAGGACTCGCCTGCATGCCTCTCCTCGCCGTCATTTTGGGCTCTTTTCCACACCATGAAGGCACTCATCACCGGCGGCGCCGGGTTTATCGGTTCTCATCTCGCCCAAGCGCTCTGCGCCAAAGGGGCGCGTGTGGTCATTCTCGACGATCTGAGCACCGGCACTCTCGCCAACCTCGCCTGGATGACAGCTGGCGACTCCATCGAGGTCATCCAAGGCGATGTGAGCGATGCCACGCTGCTCACCAAGGCCGTCGCGGGTTGCGATTGGGTCTTCCATCAAGCCGCCGTGGCCTCCGTCCCGGCCACCATTGATCATCCTGTCTCCTCCAACACCATCAACCTCGATGCCACGCTGAATCTCCTCGTGGCTGCACGCGATGCCGGCGTGAAACGCGTGCTTTTTGCCTCCTCCGCCGCCGTATATGGCGATGGGCCGGAGCCGGTGAAGCATGAAGGGCTGCCCGTGCTGCCACTCTCGCCGTACGGTCTGCAAAAATACGCCTCGGAACGCTACGCCCAGCTCTTCCACCGGCTGTATGGCCTGCCGACGGTCTCGCTGCGCTACTTCAATGTCTTCGGCCCACGGCAGAGCTTCACCTCGGCTTACTCCGGCGTCATCGCCCGCTTTTGCACCGCCATGCTACGCGGCGAGACGCCCACCATCTTCGGCGATGGCCTGCAAAGCCGCGACTTCATCGCCATCGACAATGTGGTGCATGCCAATCTCCTCGCCGCCGAAGCCCCCGAAGCCCAGGCCGCCGGCCGCGTCTTCAACTGCGCCACTGGCGAAGCCATCACGCTCCTCGACCTCGTGAACGAGATCAATCGCCAGACCGGCCAGTCGCTGGTGCCCATTCACCAGCCCTCGCGTGCTGGTGACATCCAGCACTCCCGCGCCGACATCTCGGCCATCCAATCCGCCCTCGGCTATCAGGTCCGCGCAAGCTGGCAGGAAGGCCTGGCAAGGACGCTGGCGTTTTATCGCGGGGAGTGAGGTTATCGACCTCACCAATGGCATCATTTAGTCGATGCATTGGCCGGAAAAGGAGGCGCGGAGATAGGTCGTGACGCCATGCACACCACCACCTCCCCTTCCCCGCTCATCCCTCGCTGGATCAAACTCGCTTACACCGCCTTCATGACGGTGCTCATCCCGGTTTACTGGTCGCAATACGGCCTCACGAACTTCCTCTACTTCTGCGATGTGGCGCTGATTTTGACACTCATCGGCCTGTGGACGGAAAAGCCCGTCTTCATCTCCCTCGCCGCCGTGGGCATCCTACTCCCGCAGGTCCTCTGGTGCGTCGATTTCGTCTTCGGCATCTTCGGTCACCAGCTCACCGGCATGACGACCTACATGTTCGATGATGCCCGCCCGATGTTTCTGCGAGGCCTCTCCCTCTTCCATGCCTGGCTGCCGTTTCTGCTGTTCTGGCTCGTCACGCGTCTGGGTTACGATCACCGGGCTTTGAAAGGCTGGTCAGCCACGGCCACACTGCTCTGCATGGTCTCGTTTCTCTTCCTCCCTGCCCCCGGCTCCGCCGAGCTGCTCTCCGATCCGAAGCTGCC
>JBEIGR010000308.1:0-6763 GCA_040381795.1 Verrucomicrobiaceae bacterium
ATTCCCATGCACATCCGTGAGTCGAAGATCGCGGCCGCTGAAGCGGTAGGTGAGTTGTTCGTGGTCGATGCCCATTTGATGAAGCACGGTGGCCCACATGTCATAGACGGTGCAGACGTTCTCAGTGGCGTTGTAGCCGAATTCATCGGTGGAGCCATAGACATGGCCGCCTTTGACGCCGCCACCGGCCATCCAGACCGTGAAGCCGTAGGGGTTGTGATCGCGGCCGTTGTTGCCTTGAGCGAAGGGCGTGCGGCCGAATTCGCCGGCCCAGACGAGCAGCGTGCCGTCGAGCAGACCGCGTGAGCGGAGGTCTTTGATGAGCGCGGCGATGGGTTGGTCGATCTGGTTGGCCATCTTGCCGTGGCCTTCTTTGATCGCACCGTGATGATCCCAGGGATTGGCTCCATTGCCGCCGCCGAGGTTGTAGGCGAGCGTGCTGAGTTCGATGAAGCGCACGCCGCGTTCGACGAGTCGCCGAGCGAGCAAACACTGGCGAGCGTAGGCGGCTTTTTTTGGCTCGGGATCGTCGAGACCGTAGAGTTTCTTGGTCGCCTCGGTTTCGCCGGAGATGTCGCAAAGGTCGGGCACGGCGGATTGCATGCGCCAGGCCATCTCGTAGTTCGAAATGGCGGCCTCGACGTGCATGTCGTGCTGAGTGGTGCTGGCGAAGCGCTTGTCCATCGCGCCGATGAAGTCGAGCTGGCGCCGCTGCATGTCGTGCGGCTGACGCGGGCGGATATTCGTGACGGCTTCGGCTTGATCGGCCTTCACGACACTGGCCTGATGCTGCGCGGGCAGGAAGCCATTGCTGAAAAGGCCGACTCCTCCATGCGGTGTCGCTGCGCCGCCGCTTTGAAGGACGACATAACCCGGCAGATCCCGTGACTCGGTGCCGAGGCCGTAGCTCGTCCACGCACCCGCGCTGGGGAAGCCGAGGAAGGGAAAGCCGGTGTGCATGAAGAAGTTTCCCTGCGCATGCTCGCTGAACTTCGCGGTCATGCTGCGGATCATGCAGAGGTCATCCGCCACGCCGCCGATTTGCGGGAAGAGATCGCTCACTTCGAGTCCCGACTGCCCGTAGCGTTTGAAGTCCCAATGCGAAGGCTGAACGGTGCCGTTGTTGTTGAACTGCGTCTTTTTCACGGCTCCCGGCATCGGCTTGCCCTCGAACTTCTTGAGCATCGGCTTGTGATCGAACGAATCGACATGCGACGCCCCGCCGCTCATGTAGAGAAAGATGACGCTTCGTGCCTTCGGTGCGAAGCGCTGGGCTCGATTCACGAGTGCCGCTTGGGATTCATCCTGCATGAGTCCAGCTAGCGCTGCCATGCCAAAGCCAGTGGAAGCGCGGGAGAGGAGGTGGCGGCGGGAAAGGGTATTCATTTTGCTTCGGTTGGTTGAAGGTGCTGACGGACTTTCGAGGTGAGGTCTTTGTCGATCGTTTCGAAACCGAAATCTTTGATCTTATCCCAGTTGGTTTGTTTACGTTCTGAGAAACCGAATAGCGGCTGATCAGCCAATTCTGTGGGCCAGATGACTCGGCTCGCGAAGTCTGTGTGCCCCCAAAGTTTACCATACAAACTCTCAACACCCCAGCGCTGAGCCAAGGCTGTCCGAACATCATCAGCACCAGCGCAGTAGTTAGACGCTTCCACCCAGTTGAAGTCTCTGGTCACGAAGACCATGAACCAATCATCAATGTAAGGCCCGTTGTCGGTCGTGTATTCGCCGAATGCGATGATCTCGCTGATTGAGATCTGCCAATTGCCGTAGTCAGGCGAGGCATAGGAAAGAGTCGGGCCGTCGATGCTCAATACGCCAGATTTCGGATTGGGCTTGGTTTCTGGAATGGGCTTTCCAGCACGAACATCCTCCATCAGGCGATCAATGTCCCTGAAGGCTTTGCGAAACACCGTCCGCTCGAGGATGTAAGACAGAAGGCCCATAACTTAACGAAGGTATATGAACTCTTTCAGATTGATGAGGCTCTGCGCGAGGCTTGCCCAGGCATTCAAAACGGGGTCCGTGCCAGCGGCGGTGCTGCGGGTGGATTCGAGTGTCTTGGTGAGGAGATCGCGTTGCGATTGAAGGCGTGTGAGTTGAGTGCGCTGATCGGTTGAAAGTGTAGCGAGGATATCGGCTTCGGTGATGGTGGTGGATTCGATGCGGGCGGTTTTGGCGATGTCTTCGGGCGTCAAAGCGCGGTCGTAGAGGCGGGCGCGGAAGATGCGACCCGCGAGGCCTTTGTTGCCGGTAGGAGAGCCGTGGCGGCAGCCGAGGAGGACTTGGCTGGCGTCGGTTTCAAAGACGGCGGCGGGGGCTTTGCGGTAGGTGATGCCGTAGGGTTTGCCATCGCGGTAGCCGCTGATGGTTCCATCGGGTTGATAGACGACGGCGATGTGCACAGGGCGTGTGGCGGCCTCAGTTTCGGCGGGGCCTTCGAAGAGTTCGCTGCGATTGAAGTGGTCGCTTCCGGCGACCCAGTGGGCGGCTTGTTTTTCGCCGAAGACAAGGGAATCGAAGATGCCGCCGTTTTTTTCCTGCACGGTGAGGACGCCGCCGCCTTGTTGGGTGAGGTTGTCGAGCATGACCCAAGCTTCGAGGGTCTTGGCGGTGAGTTTTTTGGGCAAGGAGCCGGATTTGGCCATGGATTTTCCATCGAGAACGAGGGCGCCGTTTTCGATGCGAGCAGCGCCGACGAGTTCGAGGTTCATGCGACCTTGGTATCGCTCAAATCCTCGTCGAAGGTCCATTCGGCGAGGGCTTCAGGCAGGTCGGTGGGGGCGATGGGGAGTTTGCGCTCGGCTTGGAGCTTCGTGCGTGCGGGATCGAGAATCGCCTTGATCTGACGGTTCAATGCTGAGATTTTTTCTTCCTGCTTGGCGAGTTCGCGGGCTTGCTCGCTGCTTTCCTGCTGAAAGGCGGCGAGGTAGGCGAGGCTTTGTTTCACTTCGTCGTCGCTGGCATCGCGGGAATAGGCTTGGCGGAACATTTGGCGGATGCGAACTTCGTCTCTGGCATCGGCGCTGCGTAAAGCCCAACTGCGAGACCAGTCGATGACTTTGCTGTCGTTGAGCAGTGTGAGGGATTGCGCGGGGACGTTGGTGGTATCGCGTTTGCCACGGGCACTGAAAGGGACGGGCAGGTCAAAGGTGGTGAGAAACGGGTCGAGGGCGTTGCGGATGACTTTGACGTAGATGCTGCGTCGTGGATCGCCACTGCCGACGGATTCGCCGTAGAGTGTCGCGTCGAGCTTGCCGGACAAGGTAACGATGGAATCGCGAATGGCCTCGGCTTCGAGGCGACGCATGCTCCAATGGCTGAGGAGTTTGTTTTCGGGGTCCAACTGAGAACTGAGAACCGAGAACTGAGAACTCCTCTGAAAAGCCTTCGATGACACCATGAGCTTCACCATCTCTTTGATGGAGCCACCGCTTTCGATGAAGCGCTGAGCGAGGAAGTCGAGCAACTCCGGGTGCGTGGGCAGATCGCCGAGTTTGCCGAAGTTGTCGGTCGTGGCGACGATGCCGCGGCCGAAGATGTGATGCCAGAGACGGTTCACGATGACGCGTGCGGTAAGCGGGTTGTTTTTCATGTCCGCCATGCGCTCGGCTAGTTCGAGGCGACCGCTGCCGCTGGTGTTGAATGGCGTTGGATCAAGCGCGTCGAGGAATCGGCGTGGGACAATCTCGGCAGGCTGTTTGTGATCGCCGCGGACGAAGAGCGGTGCGTCTTTGGCATCGGCCTCGATGACACCGGGCACGCGGGTGGGCAGGGGGAGCTTGGCTTCGAGGTCCGCGTATCGACGGAGGAGTGGAGTGATGGAGTCGAGGGAGAGTTTTTTGGATTGGATGAGGGCGTCGAGGGCTTCGGCGTCGGCATCGGTGAGGGTGTTGGATTGCCAAGCGGAGATGAGCTGAGATGGGGATGCGGACGAGGGCGTCCGCGCTCCTGGTGGCTTCGCGTCCTTGGTGATCTTGGCGTCGGTGAGGATGAACCACGATGGGGCGTCGGCTTTGAATTCCGCGGGCATGTCGGCGGCGGTGGTGAGCTGGAGGAAGATCTCGTCGCCCTTCCAGAATTCGAGGTCGAGGCTGCGCCAACCGAGTTTTTCGTCTTTGGCGTCTTTGAGCTCGATGGCCTTGTGAATGGTGCCGGTGCGGGGGTAGTTCTGGACGACGTATTTGGCTTTTACGCCGCCGTTTCCTGCGACGCGGAACCAGAGTGTGCCACCGGGATTTTGGAAGCGGTCGGTGAAGAGGACGGCGCGGTCTTTTTGCGTGAGGGTGCTGGAGATGTAGCCGCTGGGATGGATGCGGAGGTTGTTTTCGGCGAGGGTGAATTCGCCGGGCGGGGTGTGGGGGAGGCCGTGGAAGGTGAAGGTTGGAGTTCCTTGTTCTTGGTTCTTCGTTCTTGGTTGTTCTGAGGCCGACGGGAGATTGGAAAGCCAGTCGGTGATGAGGGTGGTTTTGATTTGGGTTTTGAGGGTTTTTAATTCGGCGCGGATGGCATCGCCGGTGCCGGGAGCATTCACGTCGATTACGGCGGGGTGGGTGCTGGTGAAGATGCCGTAGAGGGCGTAGAAGTCGGCCTGGGAGATGGCGTCGAACTTGTGGTTGTGGCAGCGGGCGCAGGAGACAGTGAGGCCTTGGAAGGCTTTGGTGACGGTGTCGATTTGGTTGTCGGTGAAGGTGACCATCTCATCGAGCGAATCGACCGGCGAGAAGCCATGCAGCACCATGCGGAGCTGCGCGATGCCAATGGCGCTTTCGTTGAGGCCGTTCTTGAGGCGTGGCTTTGGCAGGAGATCTCCGGCGATGGCTTCTTTGACGAGCTGTTGATAAGGAACGTCGTCGTTGAAGGCGCGGATGAGGTAGTCGCGGTAACGGTAGGCGTAAGGGATGGCGGGATCTCCTTCGGAGCCGTAGGACTCGGCGTAGCGGACCCAGTCCATGAAGTGGCGGGCCCATTTTTCACCGTAGGCGGGGGAGTTTAAGAGGGCGTTGATTTGGTCTGACGGGTCGGACTTGACGGACTTGTCGGACGGTGGAAGGCCGGTGAGGATGTAGCTGATGCGGCGGCGGAGGGTGGCGGGATCCGCGAGCGGCGTGGCGGGGATGTTTTGTTTCTTCAGTTCGGCGTCGATGAAGCTGTCGATGGAAGCAGTTTCAGGTTTCAGGTTTAAAGTTTCATGTTGGGACGAACCTGAAACTTGAGACTTGGAACTTGAAGCTCGGATCGGCTGAAACGCCCACCACTCATTCTTCCGGCGTGCGAGGGTGACGGACCAGGCGGTTTCTTTTTCGATCTGTGCTTTGCTTGGCGGCGTGTCGCGGGGATCGGGAGCGCCATCGCGGATCCATTGCTCGAAGTCGGCGAGGGCCTTGGCGTCGAGCTTGGCGCCGTTCTTGGGCATTTTGAGGTCTTCGTGCTCGTGGCGGAGGGTTTGGAAGAGGAGGGAGTTTTTTGGGTCGCCGGGCTTAATGACGTCGCCGGAGTCGCCGCCAGCTTGCCAGCCGGGGCGGGAGTCGAGGAAGAGGCCGCCTTTTTGCTTCGTGGCGGTGCTGTGGCACTCGTAGCACTCCTGCGCGAGGATGGGGCGGATGCGGGACTCGAAGAAGTCGAGTTGTTGAGGAGTCGGGGCCGCGAGGAGGGGGCCGAAAGAAACGAAAAGGGCCGAAAAAAAGATGAGTTTCATGCTAGGAGCCTCCGGGTGATGGTTTCTGCGGCCTGGATGCAGAGGTGGCCGAGTTTTTCGAATTGATCGCGTTTCACGCGGAAGCTCGGGGCCATGACGGTGACAGCAGCGACGGGGTAGCGATACTCATCCAGCACGGCGGCGGCGGCGCAATGGATGCCTTCTAGGCCTTCAGCGAGGTCGGTGGAGAAGCCGCGTTTGCGGGTCTTGGCGAGATCAGCTTCGAGGGCGCTGCGTGTGGCGAGGGTGGTGGGCGTGTATTGCTTGAGTTTCACGCTCGCGAAGAAGGCATCGAGTTCGGCGGGCGGCAGATGCGCCAGCACGGCCTTGCCGGGAGCGCAGGAATACATAGGCACCTGGAGACCGACCGTGCTGCTGACCTTGATCGGCTGCGAGGAGATGCACTGCTCCAGCACGGTCATCTTATGATTCACGCTGGTGAGGAGTTGCGTGGTCTCGCCGGAGGCATCACGCAGCCATTTGAGGGATTCGAGGGCGCAGACGACGAGGCTCTTTTCGCGCACTTGAGGGCGGGAAAGGTCGAAGAGCTTGTTCGTGAGCACGAAGCGCTTGTCGTCCTCGCGGCGCTGGAGGTAGCCGCGGTTGTGCAGCGTGCCGGTGATGCGAAAGACGGAATTCACCGGCAAATCCAGCTCGCGTGCGATCTCGGTGAGGCTCAGCCCGGCACGATGACGGCCGAGAAGTTCGAGGATGGCCAGCGTGCGCTCGGTGCCGGGGGCGGAAGAGGTGTCGTCGAGGGAGATGATGGCTTCTTTTAGCATTTCTAAATCCAGAAACGATTCTGGATTTGGAAATCTATCGAGTAGGTAAGCTGATGCAAAAAACGGAAGCTGACAGCAAATGGGGACAGCAAATAGGCTGAGACCATTTTCTGCTTTATCTATGGTCAGTGGATTTTATGCATGCGCAGCGGCCCAATCTTTGGCGAAGTAGGTGAGGATCATGTCCGCCCCGGCGCGGCGGATGCCGATGAGGGATTCGTGGACGATTTTGGCCTCGTCGAGCCAACCGGCGGCGACGGCGGATTTGATCATGAGATAC
>JBEIGR010000309.1:0-6745 GCA_040381795.1 Verrucomicrobiaceae bacterium
TATTTCCTCGAGAAAGAGGGCGTTTTCAGGAATCGAGTTTCGCGTCAATACACCAACTCACGCGTCACTGATGGAGGAAGCTTCGGCGTCGGCAAAGCCTGGAAGCTGGAGAAGGTAGAACTGACACCGTTGCAATGCCGGGAGCTCGACGCCCTCTACCGGGACATGCTCGAGTTTGTGGCCAAGTAACCGAATGCATCTTGCCTGGCCAGCCCCTAGCAGTCAACCGCGCCGTCGACAGTCAATGGATCATCCAAAGCAAGAGATCGCCATGAAACCAATCTTCTCCCTCATCACCGCCGTGCTGCTCGGGCCACTAGCTGCGATGCACGCCGCCGATGATACAAAGCCCGCGCCCGAGCTGAAGCCAGGCATGCGGCTGATCCTGAAGTTCCCGGACTTGCCGCAGACGCTCTTTGCGATGCAGTCGGGACAGGAAGCGGTGACGCAGGCGTATCTCGCGCTGCCGGAAAACTACTCGCCGGAGCGGAAGTTCCCGTTGTTTGTCTTCCTCTACGGCGGTCATGGCGGCCCAGGCGCAGGCCCGGGACGCGGACAGCAGATCATGGAGAACAAGGACTGCATCTTCGTGAACCTGCCGTTGTTCAAAGCGAAGTTCGATCCCACAGGCCCTTTCAAAGGTCTGCTCATCACCACCGAGCAGGACGGCGAGACCATCTGCCGGGCTTACACCGCGATGCTGAAGAAGGTCCATGCCACCATCCCGAACATCGACACCGCGCACAACATCATCGGCGGCATGTCGAACGGCGCACACTCGATTGTCGCGATGTTTGAGCAGGGTGATGCGTATCTCATGAGCACCTTCCAGAACCTCGTGCTCATCGAAGGCGGCTGGTATGCGATCAAGACCTTCGACCGCTACCAAGGCAAAGGCATCCTCTATCTCCACGGCGACTACGCCGGGCAAAACGACTGGCTGGGCAAAAAGATGCGCGAGGATCTGCCGAAGGCCGTCAAAAAGCTCGAAGACGCCATCACCGCCCACCAACTCAACGCCACCGGCCTCGTCATGAAAGACACCGGCCACGACATGCCGGTGAAGTTCGATGCCGACGTCAAGGCGTGGGTGCTCAAGCAACTCGCTCAATAGCTCGCGATATCGAACGCCCCAAAGCTCAAGCCATGAAATCAACGCTCATCTTCATCGCCGCCCTGCTGCTGACGCCGCTGGCCGCGTTGCACGCCGCCGGGCCCATCACCAACTCCATCGGCATGAAGCTCATGCCCATTCAGCCCTGCACGTCCACGATGGGCCAGGACGGGCCGCCGTTGGAGGATTACCTGCGGCAGAAGCGGTTTGGAGAGATGCACAAGGACATCGACCGGATCGACTTCGATGAGAAGCCCGCGCATCAGGTCACCATCACGCAGCCATTTCAAATCGGCGTCACCGAGGTCACGGTGGCGCAGTATCGGCAGTTTGATCCCGAGTTTAAAAAGAACGACCCGAAGTCGAAGCCCGCCGACGATGATGCGGTAACCGTTGTGACTTGGGAGAAGGCGATGGCGTTTTGTGAGTGGCTCTCGAAGAAGGAAAGCAAGACGTATCGTCTGCCCACCGAAGCGGAGTGGGAGTATGCCTGCCGTGCGGGCACGACGACGCTCTTCAATACCGGTGACGATTTGCCGGATGGTCATCAGAAGTGGTTCGTTGAGGACAACTTTCGCAGCGTGTATTTCCCGGCGGGACCGATGCCACGCGAGTATGATTGGAGGAATGCCGGAAAGCCTGCGGCGAGCTTGAAGCAGGGGGAAATCATCGGTTTGATCCACCCCACAGAGGAACTTCGGGCTGGTGGCACGGGTTCCTTGCGTGTGGCGCAGAAGACGCCGAATGCCTGGGGCCTGCATGACATGCACGGCAACGTGGCCGAGTGGTGCAGCGATTGGTATGGGCCGTATGAAAGCGGTGCACAGACCGATCCGGTCGGTCGAGCCGATGGTGATTGCCGTGTCTTTCGCGGTGGATTTCATTCGTCGATGATCCGCTTCCTGCGTTCGGCGAATCGCGGCTCGTGGGTGACGAACTCTGCGAGCCCGCGTATTGGCTTCCGCGTCGTGCTGGGTGAGCTTCCGAAGGAAAAGCCGCTGCCCGTGGCCGCACCGCCGCTGAATGCACAAAACGTGAGTCAGCGTGATGCGGACACTCATGTCCGCACCGACTTCACAGACATGAGTGTCCGTGTCACGGCAGACGCGCCTTTCTACGAAGGCCCGAAGCCTTATGTGCGCATCCCGGATGACGCTTTCGGCCCGGTATTCATCAGCCAGAATCACA
Source organism: Verrucomicrobiaceae bacterium (assembly GCA_040381795.1). Lineage (GTDB taxonomy): Bacteria > Verrucomicrobiota > Verrucomicrobiia > Verrucomicrobiales > Verrucomicrobiaceae > Prosthecobacter. The sequence goes on from JBEIGR010000309.1 coordinate 2,303, forward strand.
GCCCGGCCATCACCGAGTGCCCGAATGGCGATTTGCTCGCCGTGTGGTTCTCCACCATGGGCGAAACCGATATCACCACTGCAAATGCCGCCTCGCGATTGCGCTTTGGTGCCAAGGAATGGGAGCCAGCCTCGCCCTTCTGGGATGCGATGGACGTGAACGACCACGCGCCGAAAATCTGGTGTGATGGCGACCGGACAATCTTCCACATCGTCGAAGGCCGACAGCATGGCGACATCCTGATCCGCCGCTCCACCGACAACGGCGCGACCTGGTCGAAGGCCGAAGTGATGCGGGCACACGGAGAGTCGGCCAGCAATCCCATCCGCACGAGGGAAGGCGTCATCGCGATCCCGTTCGACTTCTCGGGGCTCTCGATCAGTCGCGACAACGGCAAGACCTGGAGCGAGACTGGGCGGGATCGTCGCGGATCGGATGACATTCAACCCGGAGGCAAAGGCCCTTTCATCGCGGGCATTCATTCCCCCATCGTCGAACTCGCCGACGGACGCCTCATGGCCTTCGGTCGCCTCTCACCCGAGGAGCCCGCGCAAAACCGTTTCGACCTCAAAATGCCCGTCAGCTACTCCAGCGACCTCGGCGAGACGTGGCACTGGGCCATTAGCGAGTTCCCCGTGGTCAGCAACACGCAGCGCCCCGCCATGCGGCGTCTTAAAGAAGGCCCCATCGTGCTCTGTTCCTTCACTGACCAGGCCCGCACGCCCTTCAAGGAACGCAAAGGCCTCACCTTCAAATCCACCAGCGGCAACTACACCGGCATCGGCCTCTACGCCGCCCTGAGCTACGACGAAGGCAAAACCTGGCCCCACCGCCGCCTCATCGCCCCCAAAGGCAAAACCATCGCGGACATCAACGGCTACCTAGCCCTCACTCAAACCCGCGACGGAACCATCCAGCTCATCACCAGCAAGGACCACTACGCATTCAACCTCGCGTGGATCAAACAACTACCACCCACACCAAAGAAATGAAAGCCACCCTCACCCTCCTCTCCGCTCTGCTGCTCGCGCCGCTCGCCGCTCTGCACGCCGCGGATTTCGTCCTCGTCGCCAAAGACACGCCTCCCGCCCCCATTGTCGTCCCCAAAGACGCGCCGCCGGGCACTCGCGAGGCGGCGATGACGTTGGCCGATTACCTCGGGAAGATCTGCGGGAAAAAGCCCGCCGTGATGAATGGCGAACCCTCGCCGATGCCGGATCGTGCCATCTGGGTTGGCTTCCAGCCCGCGCTCAGGCCGCTCTTCCCCAAAGCCGATTTCGAGTTTCAGCATCCCGAGGAGACGCTCATCGTCGGCACTGACCGGCATGTGGCGATCACAGGACGCGACCGCATCACGGACGGGAAGCAGTTGGAGCACGGCACTTCAAACGCCGTGTTCACTTTCATTGAAAAAGATCTGGGCGTGCGCTGGCTCTGGCCGGGCGCTCTCGGCACGGAGATCCCGATGCGGGAGCAGATTGCCATCGCGCCGTTCGAGCGCCGGTTTCATCCGCCATTCCGCTTCCGCCGGCTCTGGCCGCGCTCACCGGCGGAGTGGTATCGCGCGCAGAGACTGCTGGATCACTCGTTGCGTTTCGAAGCAGGACATGGGTTCACGGACTGGTGGGAAAAATACCACGAGCAGCATCCTGACTACTTTGCGCTGCGTTCGGACGGGACCCGCACACCGGAGAACTGGGGCGGAGCGCCGAAGGCCGAGGCGGTGAAGCTCTGCGAATCCAATCCTGCCGTGGCGGAGCAATGGCTGAGCAATGCGGTGCAGGCATTCCAAGTCGATCCCACCCGCGTCATGCTGAGCGCGTCGCCCAATGATGGTGCCGGGTTTTGTTATTGCGACAAATGCCGAGCCATGGATCACCCGGACGGCCCGCCCATCTTCGGTCATCCGGCGCTGACAGATCGCATGGTCAAGTTTTGGAACGTGCTCGCCCGTGGTTTGGGCGAGCGGTTGCCGGGTCGTGAAGCCTGGGTGGGCGCGTATGCCTACAGTGCGTATCGCACGCCGCCCGTGGCGCAGAAATTGGAGCCCAATATCGCCGTCGGATACGTGGGGCACTTCCCGCTGGCCGGTGAGGAGACGCGCCGCGCGGAGCGTGAGCAATGGCTCGCGTGGTCGCGGCAGGCGAAAGCGATGGTTTACCGGCCAAACCTGTTTCACTACAGCGGCGGCTTTCTCGGCCTGCCTTGCGTGGCACTTCGCAAGACGGCGGAGGATTTCCGTTTTCTGGCTGAGCACGGCTGCATCGGCATCGAGGTGGACACTTTGCCGCAGTGCTGGGGCACGCAGGGTGTGCAGTATTACCTCATGGCCCAGCTCGCCTACGATCCGATGCAGGACGCGGGTGCCTTGCTAAGCGACTACTACTCCCGAGGTTTCGGCGCAGCGGCGATGGATGTGGCCGCGTATTTCGCGGAATTGGAGAAGGCGCATGACGCCGTGCTGGAACGAATCAAGCACAGCAGCGGCTGGGCACGCGAGGCGACACAGGTCTATCTGGATGTTTATACGAAAGAGGTCCTGACCCGCGCCGAGACGCACCTGCTGGCGGCAGAGGCAAAGGTGGCTGCGGGAGATGCCGTCCACCGCCAACGCGTCGAGTTCATCCGCACCGGTTTCGATGCCACGAAACTGCAAATCGAAATCCTGCGGACGATGAAGCAAGTTCGCACCACCGGAGGCAAAGACGCCGCCGCCATCCGGCACGCCGACGAGCTTTGCCAGGCGCGCGATGCGCTTTACAAGCGTTACAACGGGCTGGCCTGCCGTTCGGCGCCCTGGTATATCGAAGGTCGGCGGCTGGCCGACTACGTCTCCCCGCCCAACGCCGCGATGCGTCAGGGCACTTACAAAGGCCCCGACACCGCGCCGGACATGAAGGGCAGGGATTGAACTCTGACGGACGGAAACCGGAAGCCTGATGCGAACAAGCTGATGAAACCCACTCTCACCCTCCTCACCGCCCTGCTGCTCGCGCCGCTCGCCGCCAATGCGCAAGCCAAGCCCGAAGTCGCCAACGCCACCAAGGCCGCGAAACGCGCCTCGGAATCGGCACCCGCTGAAAAGAAGGCGCAGTGGCAGCAGCAGCGCGAGGCGTTGATCAACATCGACCTCTCCAATGATACGCAGCGGCAGATCGTCATCGCACGCGGTTCGCCGAAGCCGGGCGAGTATCACGCGCATCCGACCACGGCGATGCTGGCGGACAACAAGACGATGTTTTGCGTCTGGAACCTCGGCCATGGCGGTCATGCTGGACCGATGGCTCGCAGCGATGACGCTGGGTTGACTTGGACGCGCATCGAAGACTCGCTGCCGCCGAACTACGTCAACTTCAAGAACTGCCCGAGCATCTATCGAATCACCGATCCGCAGGGCAAAGAGCGCTTGTGGGTTTTTGCCGCACGCACCTTGACTGACAAGGAGAACCCCAAACTCATTGAAGGCCGTCACGAGGGCTTCATGCCACGCATCGTCAGCGAGGACGATGGCAAGACCTGGCGTGAGCTGCCGCCCATCGGCGGACGCATTGCCAAAGACGATCCCTTCCGCTGCATCATGACCTTCTCCAGTATCGTTCGGCTGAAGGACGGATCGCATCTCGGCATGTTTCATCGCGGTGGCGGCATCGGCGAAGGCGGCACGCTGCAAGTGCTGCAATCCATCACGCGCGACGGCGGCTTCACTTGGTCGGAGCCCATGATGGCCAGCGATGGAACGCAGCTCGACGGCAAGCACCCCTGCGAGCCGTATGTCTTCCGCTCGCCCGATGGCAATGAACTCTGCTGCCTCATGCGCGAGAACAAACGCAGCGGCACCAGCCTCGTCATGTTCAGCGGCGACGAGGGCAAAACATGGTCGCCAGCCAAGGACGCACCGTGGGGCCTCACGGGAGATCGTCACCACGGCATCACGTTGCCAGATGGCCGCATGGTCATCGTCTTCCGCAACGCCTCGCCGCAATCGAAGGACAAAGCCGGCTTCATCGCCTGGGTCGGCACCTACGACGACATCAAGCAAGGCAAGACCGGCCAGTATCGCGTCTGCCTGCTGAAGACCTTCAAAGACGGCTTCTACCCCGGCCTTCACTTGCTCCCCGACGGCACCATCGTCGCCACGACGTATGCGAACTACCGCAAGGAAGACGTTGGCTGCTCCATCGTCAGCGTTCGCTTCAAGATGAGCGAGGTGGATGCGATGGCGAAGACAATGAAGTGACCACCTTTGATGAAACACCGCACCAATCACTCCTCTATGAACGACAAAAATAGGTCCGGCAAAAGTTTGAAGACCCGGAGCCCATTTTTCTGCCACGCATCTTTTTGTCGTCTCCTCCTCACTGCCTTGCTATTCGCACCGCTGGCCACACTTCACGCCGCTGATGCACCAAGGCCCAGACCCAATGTCATCGTCATCCTTTCCGA
>JBEIGR010000310.1:0-6727 GCA_040381795.1 Verrucomicrobiaceae bacterium
GGCCTCCACGCTGCGGAAAAAGCTATTCACGAGCTCGATGGAGCTCAAAACCTCGCGGATGCCATCTTTGTCGCCCACGAGCTGGAAGAAGCCTTTTCGCGATTTCGGATTGTGCAGCCTGCCGAGGTCGAATTTGAGGTTCGTCTCGCTGATGTGCAGCCCGAAGGCCTTTGCGGCCACGTTTTCGATGGTGTGCGCCTCGTCAATGATGACGAAGTCACGCGGGAAGAGGAAGTTCGCGTCCTCCGTGGTCGTCTCATCGGCGGAGGCGAGCAGCGTGAAGAAGAGCGTGTGGTTCAGCACGATCACATCCGCCTTTTCCATGCGACGGCGGGTATCCTGATACCAGCAACGGCTGCCGGGCGGGCATCGGCGCGGTGTGCAGGCATGCGGTTCACTGCATACGAGTGACCACACACGAGCACCGGGCGTGAAATCGAGATCGCTGAGCGTGCCGTCCTCCGTCTCCGCCGCCCAATCGGCGATCATGCCGAGCTCGGAGGCTTCGGAGGAGGAAAACAGATCGCCACTTTCGCTCATGGCCCGCTGGAGTCGTGTGGGGCAGAGGTAATTGCCGCGCCCCTTCAAAATCTCGGCGTGGAAGGTGCCGACGATCTTTTGCACCAGGGGGATGTCTTTGCTGATGAGCTGCTCCTGGAGGTTGATCGTGTGCGTGCAGATGATGGCCTTCCGCTTCTGCTCCAGCGCAAAGGTCACGGCGGGCACGAGGTAGGCGAGCGATTTGCCGACGCCCGTGGCGGCCTCACAAACCAGCGCATGGCTCTCATCCAGCGCCTCGCTCACCAGCTCCGCCATCTGCTGCTGCTGCGGTCGATATTCAAACTGCGGTGACTCCGATAGCTTGCCATCCTCCGAGAAGGCAATGCGCATGCGCGGCGCCAATGGCGGCCTTTTCGGCATCGCAAACGGTCGGCCTTCCTCGTGATCTTCAGCGACGTAAAACATGTGGGCGCGATCAGCGGAGGGGCATGCGGATCAAGGTCAGGCGAGTCAGGAGGTGCGAGAAGATAAAACTTGGGATCAGGCCTTGGCGGAACGCTTGCGGGCCACTCGGGGGGCGGCTTTGGGCGTGGCGGCCTTGCTGAGTTCGAGCTTCGGCAGGCCCGTGAGTTCCAGAACCTGCGCTTCCGACATGCCGCGAGCCAGCAAGGCACGGGCAATATCCATGCGGCCTTCCATACGGCCTTGGTCGAAGCCCTGATTGAGAGCATACGAAATCATGTTCTTCTGATCGTGACGGTAAAGCTGGCGGCGTGTCATGATGTGGGCTTCGGAGGTGGAGAGGTTATCCTGCCGGGCAAGGCGCAGGGCCTCGCGAACAGCGGTATTGGTGACTTTACGCGGCATGGTGTGCCATTGCGTGGCGTTTTTCAAGAACTCAAGCCAGTCATGCAGCGGCTCGGAGGCGGGCATTTCGTCGAGTTTGATCTTCGGAAGCTCGATAAAGACGATTTCGATGCCGCTGACCGGCCATGGGGTATTCCGGCGCTTTTCCCGCACGGTGTAGTGATTCAGCCAGGCGTCCGTCTCCGGCAGCAAAACACAATCCGCCACGGTGATGACCGTCACCGGCCGGATGCGGGTGTAATTCATGCCTCGCCCCAACTGCGACGAGATGCACTTCGCCCCATTGTAGAGCACCCGCTCGCAAAAACCCGCCACGGGCAGCATCTGCATCTCGATGAGCACTTCACTGCCATCCTGGAGCGTGGCCCGCACATCGACGGCGGAGTCTTTGAGGTTCTTGATCTGCGATGGCAGGTAAGGATCGAGGATGTGAACCTTTTCGATGACCGGCCTCCCGTGGTGCAAAAGGTCGTTCAAGAAGCCGATGAGCACCGGAGCGCTTTCCCGAGAGCCAAAAATGCGTTTGAAGGCCCAGTCGTTGCAGGGATCGAGAAAGGTCATGGCGTGAGAAGGAATTCAGCGGAGCACCTTCAGCTCACCCGCGGCTCCGGCGGGCCAGCGGGCACCTTCTTGGACCCATTTTTTGAGGATCGAATACTCATCCTCAGTGAGGCGCTCGCCCACGGCGGGCATGACGCTCATTTTGGAATGAGCGCTGTGCACATTGGAGATGAGCAGGCTGTTTTCGGGGCTGCCGGGCACGATGAAGGTGCCGAGAGCACCGGAGCGCATGGCCTCGCTGCGGTTTTCGAGGCTCATGTGGCCGGGCAGGGCCTGGCGGTTGTGGCACATGACGCACTTTGCCTCCAAAACGGGCTTCACCTGCGTCACGAAGTCCACCGGGCCATGCTTCGCGGCGTGGATCTGCTCTTTGGAGAGCACGTTTTCACCGAGCGGCTTGGTTTCTGAATCCTCGGGGGCGGTGCAGGAGGCAAGCAGCAGGGCAAGGGCGAGTCGTTTCATGGTTCCGTTTATAAACGCGGGCAGCACGGCCATGCAATCGGCGTGATGCGGCATTTGCACGAGGGCACTCCCGGCTTCATAGCTCACGCCCCATGTCCCGCCAGCCTGCCTACGACCTGCTCTCCCTCGGTGAAGTCCTCCTGCGCCTCGATCCCGGCGAGGGACGCGTGCGCACCTCGCGCCAGTTCACCGCCTGGGAAGGCGGCGGCGAATATAACGTGGCCCGCGGCCTCCGCCGTTGCTTTGGGCAGCGTGCCGGCATCCTGACCGCCTTTGCCGACAATGAAATCGGCCGCCTCACCGAGGACCTCATTCTTCAGGGCGGCGTGGACACCTCCCTCATCAAATGGGTGCCCTACGACGGCATGGGTAAACGCGTGCGCAATCCAATCAACTTCACCGAGCGCGGTTTCGGCGTGCGTGGTGCCAAAGGCAGCGTCGATCGCGGTCACAGCGCCGCCTCGCAGATCAAACCGGGCGATTTCGATTTCGATCACCTCTTCGGCACGCTCGGCTGCCGCTGGTTGCATACCGGCGGCATTTTCGCCGGTCTCAGTGAAAGTACCGCGCAGGTCTCCATCGAGGCCTGCGAGGCCGCGAAGCGCCATGGTGTGACCGTTTCGTATGACTTGAACTATCGCCCCTCGCTCTGGCAGGAGCGTGGCGGCTTTCCTGCTGCTCAGGCGCTGAATCGCCGCCTTGCCCCCTTTATCGATGTGATGATCGGTGTGCTCAGCGACGAGCCGCCAACCGCCGGTGCGGTCAAAGAGGGCACCGATGACATCTTCGCCGCCGAGGATACCGCGCTGCGTCCGCAGATTGAGAAGCTCGTGGCCGAGTTTCCGAACCTCAGCACCATCGCCGCCACGCTGCGCCGCGTTCACACCGCCTCCGTGAATGACTGGGGCGCTCTCTGCTGGCATCGTGGCAGCTACTTCCGCAGCCGCAACTACCCGCGCTTTGACATCCTCGACCGCATCGGCGCGGGCGATAGCTTCGTCGCCGGCCTCGTGCATGGTCTGCTGGTGGCCAACGACCCGCAAAAGGCCGTGGATCTCGGCGCGGCGCATGGTGCTCTCGCCATGACCACCCCCGGCGATACCAGCATGGCCACGCTCCCTGAGGTGGAAAAACTGGCCTCCGGCGGCGATGCCAAGGTGCAGCGCTGACTTTTTCGAGCCGGATGGCGTGGCAATTCGCACTCGCTCCTTGCGCGGCGGGATCATCGCACTACTATCCGCCCGGCTCAGCCACTACCCCGTGGTGTAATGGTAACACAGGAGATTTTGATTCTCTCGTTCAAGGTTCGAATCCTTGCGGGGTAACCACCTTTGGCGAAGCACGATTCTCGCCATGAAGCTGACCGCCACCTTCGTCCTTGCCGCAGCCTACCTGCTGAACTCCTGCGCCGCTCCCGAGCCGCCCAAACCGCGTCCGCCCCAGCCCCTTCTCACTGCGGCTGACCACGACAAGACGGTGAACCTCATCATCGGCGAGACGGTGGACCTCCATCTCGAATCGAATCCCACCACCGGCTACTCCTGGAACAGCCTGCAACTGCCGGATGGCAAGATCGTGAAGCAGACCCATCACGCCTACCAAGGCCCTGCCGAATCCGGGCAGACGCACCTGCTCGTCGGCGCAGGCGGCGTGGAGCATTGGAAGTTCCTCGCCGTGGCGGAGGGAAAGACCGCGCTTGATCTGGTGTATCGTCGCGGCTGGGAAGATCCGCAGGAGACCGATCAGAAGCTCAGCATCCGCTTTGTGGTGACAAAGGATGCGCCGAAGGAGGAGTGAAGCACCTCCTCCTTTCATTTGGCAGCCCGCCATCGCGACTCTACGATGCGCTGTGCGCTGTCCTGCCTGCCAAAATCCCGTGATCGAAAATGACGCCGTGTGCCGCCACTGCGCCTTCACGCTGGAGGCGGCAGATCATCACTTCGGCATCGCACCGGCGATGACGAAACCGATTACCGATCTCGCCCAAGTGCTCTCCAGCTCCGAAAAGCGCAAGCTCGAACGTGCCTCGCTTCGTCTGCTCAATCGCTTTCCGCAGCTCGATGTCGCCGTCGTGCTCGTCGCGGTGCCGCCGGAGATCCCGCTGAGCGTGTATCTCTTTTGGATTTTCAACCGTGGGCAATTCTCCAGCGCCTCCGAGAGCGGTGGAGCCAACCACCTCGTGCTTTTCGTCATCGACACCCAATGCCACCGCGCCGCCGCGATGGCCGGCTACGGCCTTGAACCCTTCCTGCCCGAGGCACAGCTTCAAATCTGCCTCAATGTCTATGCGCAGACCAGCGCCCCAAACGGCCTCGCCGCAGGTATCACGGCCTTTTGGAAGGAACTCGATACCCAGCTCACCAAGGTCCACTTCCAGATCCCGCGCCTCTTTGGCCTCAAAACGAGTGCGGATGAGGCTGAAGGCAGTTTTTGATCCTCTCCCTCATGAAGCGTCGCCACTGGCTCCACTCCCTCATCGCCACCTCGCTCGCCAGCGCCGCCGAGCATCTGCCGCAAAAGCGCAGCTTCCTCGGCGCGGACCGCTTTCAGCGCCTCGTGGCCCTCGCCATCGCTGGAAACTGGCGTGCGCAGCCGATGGGCCAGCGGGTAGCCCTTTTCGGCCAGGCCATGCTCGGCACGAAATATGTCGGCTGGACGCTGGAGATCGATGACCAAATCGAATCGCCCTCGGTAAACTTCCTCGGCCTCGATTGCTGGACCTTCTTCGAGACGGCTCTCGGACTCGCCCGCATGATCGCGAGGTCAAAAGCGGCTTACACACCTTCCGATCTCCTTCGTGAAATCGAGATCACCCGTTATCGCGGCGGCGTGTGCCATGGAAACTATCTCGACCGCATTCACTACCTCGATGAATGGTTCACCGACAACGCCTCACGCGGCCATGTGCGCTACATCACCTCCAAAATCGGCCCCGTCGTCCGCCTGCAAGGCCGCGCCAATGATGAGATGTCGCTGAACCCCAAGCTCTACCGCTACCTGAAGGCCAACCCAGCCCTCGTGCCCGCCTTGAGCCAAATCGAGCGCCACCTCGAACGCGTGCCCTTTGACTACATCCCGAAGGCCCAGGTAGCCGCCTGCGAGCCACGCCTGCAAAACGGCGATGTCATCGGCATCGTCACCCATCGCGACCACGTCTTCTGCTCGCACGTCGGCCTCGCCATCCAGATGCAAGATGGCCGCTGCCACTTTATGCACGCTTCTTTGACCGCAAAGAAGGTCCTCATCGATAAACCCGTCCACGACTACCTCGCCAGCATCAAAGCGCATGCAGGCATCGTCGTGGCCCGGCCCGTCTAAAAACGATCATGGAACTCTACCAGCTCGGCTACTTCATCGAAATCGCCCGTCAGCGACACTTCACCCGCGCCGCAGAGCGTCTGCACATGGCGCAGCCCGCGCTCAGCCAGCAGATGAAGAACCTCGAAGCCGAGCTTGGCACGCCGCTCTTCATCCGCGGCAAAAAAGAAACCCATCTCACCGCCGCAGGAAAAGCGCTTCTGCCGCGTGCAGAGGCCTTGCTCGCCCAGGCCGAGGCCGCGAGAGCCGCTGTGACCGATGTGGCGCAGGTGCGTGGCGGAAAATTGATCGTCGCCGCCATCCCCAGCGTGTGCGCCGGCCTGCTGCCAGAGCTTCTGCATGCCTTTGGCCGCAAACATCCCGGCGTGAAACTCCAGCTCATCGAAGACAGCTCCGAACGCGTCGCCATCAGCGTGGAATCCGGCCATGCGGACCTCGGCTTTCTCCAGCTTCCCGCCAGCAAAGCCGCTTTCGAGAGTCGCGTGCTCATCACCGAGCCATTCGTGGCCCTCGTGGCTGCCACCCATTCCCTCGCGGATGAAAAGGAAATCCCGCTCAAGCAGCTCGCGGGCGAGTCCTTCATCTTCTACAAAGGCCGCGCCCGGGACTCCGCTCTCGAAGCCTGTCGAAAGGCCGGTTTCGAACCTCACATTGCCTGTGAAAGCGGCGAACTCGAAACCATCCGCGCCCTCGTCGCGGCGCGAGTCGGCATCGCCATCGTCCCCAAGCTCGCGACCACCCTTTTGCCGAAAAACACCCGCGCGGTGCCGCTCAAGCAACCCGGGCTTCAGCGCCAGATTGCCGCTGTCTGGAAAAAAGGCGGCGGCCTCTCGCCTGCCGCATCCTTGCTCCTTGAGCTCGCGGTGAACCGCGACTGAAAACCACTTGCCGCCGCTCCCGCCGCGTGCGAATCCATCGCCCCGCGACGCGCCCGTAGTTCAACGGATAGAATGGTGGTCTCCGAAGCCGCATATCCAGGTTCGATTCCTGGCGGGCGCACCAGCCGGAAAACGGCTGA
>JBEIGR010000311.1:0-6726 GCA_040381795.1 Verrucomicrobiaceae bacterium
GATTGATGTTTCGAGTCCGATCCGGCATGATTCGCGCCATGGCCCAATATTCCGTCCAACCTGGTGACAATCCCTCCAAGATCGCAAAAGCCTTCGGCATGACCTTGGCACAGTTCCAAAAGCTCAATCCGGGCCTCATCGAATATGGCACGGGCAATTGGAAGGTGCTCTTCCCCGGCCAGATCGTGAACGTGAATGGCGTGGTCACCGGTTTGCCCCCTGAAACCACGGCGACCGCACCCACCAGCTTTGCTGCGCCACCACCGTGGATGCAGATCGCCATCATGGAGCAGGGCGTGCAGGAATGGGCTCAGGGCGATAATCCGCGCATCGTGGAGTATCTGCGGAGCTGCGGCCTTCCCGCGAGCTTGCTGCATGATGAGACCGCCTGGTGCGCTGCTTTTGTGAACTGGTGCATCCTCCGCTCCGGCTACAAGCCACAGGGCAGCGCCAAAGTCTCCGATTGGTGGGGCTGGGGCCGCCCCGTCGCGGCGACTTATGGTGCCATCGTCATCACCCAATCATTGACCGTCGATCAGGCCAGCAGCGGCCACATCGGCTTTCTCCATGCGATGGATGCTACCAATGTGTGGCTGCTCAGCGGCAACTCGAAGAACCAAGTGCGCATCTCCGCCTATCCGAGGAGCAAGCTGATCCACAACGCTCCTTACCGCTGGCCTTATTGAGTGCTCACTCCGCATTCTGGCGAATGCGCCTACAGGGCCTTCAGTAGGCTCGTTCGCCAGAACGAGCGGGCGCAGAGGTTTTGCTAAGCGTAAACCGTCGGATCAGCGATCCCCGCCAGCGCAAAGGCCTCGATGCGCTCCACGCAGGTGCCGCATTTCCCGCAGTGAAGGTCGTGACCTTTGTAGCAGGACCAGGTTTGAGCGTAATCGACCCCCAACGAGGCACCGAGCTTCGCGATGCCCGCTTTGTCGAGATGGATGAAGGGGCGCAGCAGCTCCACGCGGGCATAGGTGCCCTCACGCATCGCCGAGGCCATGCCCTGCATAAAGCCCTCACGGCAGTCGGGATAGATCGTGTGATCGCCCGCATGCGCGGCGATGACAAGGCCCTCTGCCTCGCGGCTTTCCGCGATGCCACAGGCGATGGCGAGCATGATGCCATTGCGAAAGGGCACGACGGTCTTTTTCATGTTTTCATCGGCGTAATGCCCTTCCGGCACCTCACCGCCGCTTTGGAGCAGATCGGAGGTGAAGAGCCGATTGATGAAATCGAGGCTGATCACATCGTGCGGGATGCCAATCTGCTCGCAGTGCCATTTGGCATACGGTAGCTCCTTGGGGTTGTGCTTCGAGCCATAGTCAAAACTCACCGCTCCGGCCACCTCGTGCTCCTTTCGAGCCCAATGCAGCGCGGTCACGGAGTCCATCCCACCGGAGAGCAGCACGAGCGTCTTCATTCTGGCAGGCGCAGAGGTTCCTCGAGGTCTGGAAAACGGGCCTCGCAGGTGAGCTGGATGCCGCCACGGGCACCGAACTTCCCACGCACCACCGCCTGCTTCGGAGCACAGGCTTTGATGAGATCATCCAGCACGCGGTTCACGATGGCTTCGTTGAAAGCGGCATGATTGCGGTAGCTGGCCAGGTAGAATTTGAGCGACTTCGTCTCCACGCACTTCTCGGCGGGGATGTAGTAAATTTCGAGGTGCGCAGAGTCCGGCTGGCCAGTGACGGGGCAGATGGAACTGAATTCCGGGGCGCTGAGGTGGATGCGGTAGTTCCGGCCTGGCGTGCGGTTCGGGAAGGTCTCCAGCGCCGCCTGATCAGGCGAAGCGGGAAGTCGGTGCTCGGAGCGTCCGAGCAATTTGAGGTCATTTTCCTGGCTCATGGACCGCCAGCATGCCGCTGACCGTTCGTTTTGCAATCACTCGGGCTTTGTTTGGCCGTCCCAATGCCACCAGCACCGCCCCAATCACCTGCCCCTGCTGCGCCCAGATTTGAACCGCTGACATGACGCTCATATGACGCTGATGAATGGCTTCGGCATCAGCGTCTGATCAGCGTCATGTTAGCGGTTAAGAAATCCCAAATCTTGATGGCTCGCGGCACAACTCTAATGTCGGGGAAGAAACTCCAAACCTCATCCAAGCTTTTTGACGCTCGATTCAAAGCTCACTTGAGGGTTCGCCTTCAGTTATGGATGTGTGCTGCTCATGCTTCCCGAGGATGACGAGACACATGACGCCGCAAGTGCTTAAGTCTAGCTTCAGCAGCTTCGCGTGATGCATCAGTTGTGTGTGATGAAGCAAGTAGCTGCTCATAACATTCTACCGCTCTGTCTCGATCTAATGGAACACCGAGGCCAGACTCATAGCATCGGCCCAGTTCCAATAGTGCGTCGCTGTACCCCAACCTTATCGCAGCTCGCCACCACCAGATCATGCGTCCGTAGTCGTGAACATCCCTGTAAAGTGTGGCCATATTCGAGGCGGCTGAAGCCTGACCCTGACGATAAGCCCGATGATACCAATGCCGAGCTAAACCTTGATCACGCGCTACATGAAGGCCGCAGTCATAAAAGTAACCGAGGTTGAACTGGCAACTGGCGTCCCCAGCCCTTGCAGCCAGAGAAAACAACTCGAAAGCTCGGCCCAAGTCTCCACTGTCCCATGCTGAGCAGGCGTCCTTAAAGCGTTGGTCAGACTTTTTGCTCATAGCGTATGACGCTTCAGATGGACGAAAATTTACTCAGCAACGTCTAGGCGAAGGGAGCGATTGGCTCGGAGAGTGAACGAACGGTCAAAACGTTTCAATGACTCAACTCGCTTGGATGTTTGGTGCAGAGGGGGCTGTTCATTCCCCAGGCTAAAGCCGAGCATGGTGAAACTGAAAATAGAGAATGGGTCAGAATGGAGGAATGGCTCGGAGGCTTGTGCCATTTGCCATTCTCAGTTCCACCTTTTTCAAAGTCCCGACATGGGGGCTTTCAGGGTCAAGAGCCGCACATCGCAACGAACCGCCGACGAACTGGCGAGCAACTTTTCGCCAGGGTGGTGGTTTGCAGGCCTCATGATGTCTCAGGAACGCTCGCACCTTGCTAATCGCAGCTCACATGGAAAAATGTCTGCCATGCGTCCTGTGGTCGTTTTTTTCACTCTTTGTCTCTCTCTTGCAGCCCAGCCTGGAGACACACCCCCACCGCCGAAGAATGGCGAGCGTCGCGGCCCGCCGGGCATGAGTGGTGGTATCCGGCCTCCAGGGGGCTTTGAGAAGCTCTCCGAAGAGGAGCGCAAGCTGATGCGGGATGCCTTTGAGAAGGCGTGGAAGGATCCCAAAGTCATCGAGGCGCGCGATCAGGCGCTGCGGGCGAATGAAAATGTGCGCCGCGTTCTGCACGAGGCGATGAGCAAGGGTGACGCGAAGGTGACGGCGCTGCTGGAGAAGATGAAGCCACCCTTTGAAACCGATGACCGTGGCTTTCCCATCCTGCCACGGCCGGATTCACCGGATTTCGTGAAGGTGGCGGAGGCCCGCCTGAGTGCGGAGATGCTATCCGTGACCAAACCGGGCAAACAGGAGGATAGCCGCCGCCTGCATGAGCGCATCATGCAGCAGCCGCGGATGCGAGAGGCCTTTGCGGTGCTCCTCAAAACGCCACCCGGCGAGCGTCTCGAATCCCTGCGTAAGGTGCGTGATCTCTACAAGCAACTCGTGGGCGAAGAGTTCGCCCGTTTCCGCAAGGCACGCGAAGAAGGCGGGCCTCCACCGCCGAAGGCTGAAACCAAGTAAGGTAGGCCAGGCCTATGCTGACGGGGCTGCGTCATCACGCTTGTTTTTCATGAAGCGGATGTCCTCGGCACGCTCGATGAAGACAGTGTCTTCACAGATGTTCTTGCCGTGATCACCCACACGTTCGAGAAAGCGGGCGATGAAGATAAGGTGGATGTAACCTTCGAGGTCCGTGCCACGGGTCTCCATGACGGCGATCATGTCGCGATCGAGGGATTTCTCGGCGTTGTCGAGTTCCTTATCAAGCAGGCGGGCAGCGGCGGCGGCCTCGGAGTCTCCGGCGATGAAGGCCTGGATGCTGGCTTCTAAATTGCGGGCGCAGAGGTCATAGACTGGCTGCATGAGTTTGATCTCCGGCATCTCGGGCATGTTGTTGATGAGGCGGGCACGTTTAGCGATGCTGCTGGCCTGATCGGCGATGCGTTCGAGGTTGTTCGCCACGCGGATGGTGCCCATGACAGCGCGTAAATCATGAGCCGTGGGCTGGAATTTGACGAGGATCTGCATGCCGAGCTTATCCACGGCTTTTTCGAGGTCATTCACGTCCTGATCGGCGGCGATGGCGCTGTTGCAGAGATCGGTGTCACGCTCTAAAAGGCCACGCATGGCGCAAGCGAGGTTTTTCTGGGCCATGCTAGCCATGGCGAGCACGTCCTGACGAAGGCGGTCGAGGGACAGATTGAAGGTAGAGAGGATATGCTCGTGCATCGGAAATGTGACGTGTAGGCCGGATGAGAATCTCATCATGTGACGTTTTTGTCCCAATTTCGAGGAATTCTTGCTGCAGCACATGCGGCGTTCTGACGAACAGAGCAAACGCAGCCGCACAATGCCGGACTTGTTCAAATCCCGTAATGCGGCTACTTTCCGCCCCCCACTCCCCATCCCCATCCCATGTTTGAATCCATCCGCAGGGCCAGATTGCAACGCCAGGGGCTTTCCTGCGGCAAAACGCGGCGCAAGCACCAGGAGGGTGATCTCTTCGATGAGATGCGGACGCATCCCTCGGCTGGCGTGGTTGTTTATGTGCTGTTTTTCATCGGCCTAGCCATTCTGCTCCGGCTCGGTGCCAGCGTGGCGGAAGGCGTGCCGCCGCCGGATTTCCTCGATTGGTTGAGCGTGGGCGCGGTGGGCACCGCCCTTGTGGTGCATCAGCGGGTGGCACTGCGGTGCGAGATGGAGGAAAACTCCACGCTGCTGCTCGTGCTGGGCACGCTGCTGCTCCACCTCGTGCTGGGGGTGTTGGTGCTCGATTTCGGTGGGAAGCAGGGCTGGCCTCCCGCTCTTATGACGATGGCGGTGCCGCATGTGTTTGCCCCGCTCGTGCTCTCCGTGATGCTGGGGCGGAAGCTCGGCCTCTTCGGGGCCATTTACTCGACGCTGCTAGGCTCGATGGTCTTTAGCGGCGTGCTGAACCCGATCACCTATCTGGCTACCTCCTCGCTGCTAGGTTTCCTGGCCGTCGTCTTCACCAACCGCGTGCGGAAGCGCAATCGCCTCTTCAGCGCGGGCCTCTATGCCGGCGTGGCAGCGGCCGTTTTCTCGTTCATGCTGCATGAGGCATCCGGCCTGATGGAATCCGTCAAAATCACACGCATGATCGGCGTGCCGTTCGTGATCGGTGTGCTCACCGGCATGGTGGTGGGTGGTTTCCTGCCGGTGCTGGAGCAGCTTTTCGGCGTGACCACGGAGGTGAGCTGGCTGGAACTGGCGGATTTGAACCACCCGCTGATGCGCCGTCTTTCGATTGAAGCACCCGGCACCTACCATCACAGCCTCGTCGTCGCGAATTTGGCCGAAGCCGCCGCCGAGAACATCGGTGCCAGCGCCACGATGTGCCGCGTGTCCTCTTATTTCCACGACATCGGCAAGCTCTCGAAGCCGGAGTATTTCATCGAGAACATGGACCCGGCGGTGAATCCACATGAGGATCTCACCGCCCGCATGAGCGCCCTCGTGATCATCGCTCATGTGAAAGACGGCGTCGATCTCGCCATCAAGCACAACCTCAATTCGCGGATCATTGATGTCATCGAGCAGCACCACGGCACTTCGCTGGCGTGGTATTTCTACCGTCAGGCTCTCGATCAAAAAGCCCAGATGCTGCGCCTCGTGGAGCAGGACAAGGCGAAGGAAGACGATGTGCCGCAGGTGAGCGAGGAAGTCTTCCGCTATCCCGGACCGAGGCCGCAGTTCAAGGAAGCCGCCATCATCTCGCTGGCGGATGCCGTGGAGAGCGCCTCCCGCACCTTGGAAAAGCCCAACGCCTCCCGCATCGAGACCATGGTGAGCGAGATCGTGCAGGCCCGCATGCTCGATGGGCAGCTCGATGAGTGCGATCTCACCATCGCCGAACTCGCGAAGGTGAAAGCCAGCTTTTGCAAGACGCTGCTCAGCATGATGCACGGCCGCATCAAGTATCAAAAAGCCGTCGAGGCCGCTCCCACGACCATGATCGCCCGTGACGAGCCACGGCTCCTGACCACCGGCCCGACCGAGCCGCCCACCACGGCAACGATGAAGATTGTCGAAGCCTCCTTTGCCGGTCCGGAAGCTGAGGCGCAGGCGAAAAAGCAGCGCTCCCGCCGTAAAACGCCGCCCGCCTCCGCCGCGTGATGTCAAAGCTCCGCCTCTTTAACCGGCAGAAGGCGCATCCCATTCCCCTTCCCTGGCTGCGCCGCATCGCCAAAGCTGCGCTTCCAGCCTGCCTCGCCGCTTCAAAGCTCCGCGAGGATGCCGTGCTCGCCACGCTGGAAGAAGTCGAAGTGAGTTATGTCTCCGATGAGGAGATCGCCCGCGTGCATGGCGAGTTCCTCGATGATCCCACGCCCACCGATGTGATCACCTTCCACCATGGTGAAATCCTCATCAGTGCCGAAACAGCCGCCCGGCAAGCTCTGGAGCATGAGCAGACCTTGGAGCACGAACTGGCGCTTTACCTCATCCACGGCCTTCTCCATCTCGCTGGCTGGCA
>JBEIGR010000312.1:0-6720 GCA_040381795.1 Verrucomicrobiaceae bacterium
TGCTCATGCGGAAAGCTGCGCCACGCATCCCCTTTCTCCGAATAATCCTCCCGCACCGTGCCCCACTGCCGCTCCGAGAGATAAGGCCCCCATCGCTTCCAGTTCGCGATGCGGTTTCGATCTTCTACAAGGCGCTGATGCTCGGCAGTGAAGGTGGTTGGCATGTTAAAGTGAAATTAGCCCCCCGTCTCGAAGCCTGGATAGAGAGTCATGCCGCCATCGACGAAGAGCGTGATGCCGTGGACGTAGTCGCTTTGATCGGAGGCCAGCCACACGGCGGCGCGGCCGATCTCCTCGGCCTCTCCGATGCGCTTTTGCGGGATGAGCGTGAGGAGCGAGTCGTAGGCCTCGCGAGTGCTCCACGCTGCGGTGTTGATGGGTGTGCGGATGGCTCCGGGGGCGATGCTGTTCACACGGATGCGGCGCGGGGCCACCTCCTGCGCGAGACTTTTCATCAGCAGCATGAGGCCGCCCTTCGACGCGGCGTAGTTCACATGCCCGGCCCAGGGAATGACTTCATGCACGGAACTGATGCAGAGGATTTTTCCGGCGGCGCAGGACAACGCGGGATCAATGCCCTGCGTCTTAAAGAGCCTCACGGCCTCTTGGCAGCACAAAAAAGGCCCCGTCAGGTTCACATCCATCACGCGCTGCCATTGATCGAGCGTCAGCTCCTCAAACGCGGCATCGAACTGGATGCCCGCGTTGTTCACGAGGATGTCGAGGCGGCCAAACTCCGCTACGGTGCGCTCAAACATCACCCGCACCTGCTGTGGATCGGATACATCAGCCGGCACGGCAATCGCCCGCGAGCTGCAGCGCCGCACCTCCTCCGCCACTTCGAGCGCCTTGTCCGGCTGGCCGAAGAAATTGACGACCACGTTCGCTCCCGCATGCCCAAGCGCGATGGCGATGGCCCGGCCGATACCGGATGATGCGCCGGTGACGAGGGCGGTCTGGCCCTGAAGCAGTTTGAGGACGGGGCAGGAAGGCGGCGGAGGTTCCGGCCATGGAAAAGGCGTTGGCATGCCCCGATGCATTCATCTTACCTCGCTGTTCGCCAATACGCAGCACGTCGGACTAAAACTCAGCAACCGGACGAGACTCTCTCAGGCTCAAGGCCAGCCGATGTTGGCACCGAGCCGCCAGTCGCACATGGAACACATCTCGCCACGCATGTCCTGAGGACGCTTAATAGCGCGGCCGCAGCCGTCGCAACGAGCGACCTCGGCTCCGCCGGCCGCATTGTCTTCGGCCACCGGCGCAGCGCAGGAGGCCAGCAGCAGAGTCATGGAGAGGGAGAGAAAGGTGAAAAAGGCTTTCATGGGGTGATTGTGCGGACCGGCATCGAACGTGCAAGCAACGAAAGCGGCTGAGGTCAACCCTGCTCCGCCGTCCAGCGGGTGGCGTGGTGGATGAGCTCGGTGCCATTTCGCAGGCCGAGCTTCTGGCGGATGTGGGCGCGGTGCGTATCCACGGTTTTGATGCTGAGATGCAGCGTGCGGGCGATCTCGTGCGGCTCCTTGCCCTGACCAAGAAGGCGATACACCTCGAACTCGCGATCGGTGAGCGTGCTGACGGAGCTGCTCGCTCCACCTTTGCCGCCGGACATGGCATCGAGGATCTGCGCGGCGATGCGCTCGCTCACGGAGATGCCGCCGGCGAGCACCTTTCGCACGGCCTGCACGATTTTTTCTGGCCCTTCCTGCTTCATGATGTAGCCGCGACCTCCCGCTTTGATCACACGCTCCGCGTAGAGCGTCTCGTCGTGCATGGAGATGATGAGCACGGGCGTCTGCGGCGCGATGGCGCGGATGTCCTTGAGCAATTCGAGGCCGCCTTTGCCGGGGAGGCTCATGTCGAGCAAAACGAGGTCGGGGTGCAGCTTTTCGACGGCCTGCATGGCCTGCGCGGCATCATTGGCCTCGCCGCAGACGGTGAGTTCCGCCTCCAGGTTCACGAGGCCGGTCAAACCGGCGCGGAAGATCGGATGATCATCGACGATGAGGACGCGCTTTTTGGCGGGCGTGTCGTTTGGCGGGTTTTTCTTCGGCATGGTGAGTGGTGGGTTGAAACTGACAGGTGACGATGACGCCTTTGCGGCGGCCGTTGCGCACGCTGAGCGTGCCGCCGGCCATCTCGGCACGGTAGCGCATGATGCGCATTCCCATGCCCTCGCTTTGCAAAAGCTCGCGCAGACCGCCGCCGTTATCGGTGATGGTCAAAGCTGTCCGCGTGAGGCGAATGAGCACCTTTTTCGCGAATCCGTGCTTCACGGCATTGCTCACGGCCTCCTGCGCGATGCGGTAGAGGTGCGTGCTGATGGCCTCGTCGTCGATGGGAGGCGCGTCCTCGCATTCAAAGAGGCACTTCACGCCAAAGAGCTCCCCGGATTGTGCGGCGAGCGTTTCCAGTGCCTTCGCGAAACCACCCTGCTCCGGCGCCACGGGATGCAGGCCGCGGGCGAGGCCGCGAGTTTGGGCGAGGGCTTTTTGCAGCAGGCCGCCGATCTTTCTCGCCTCGGCATGGCGCGGTGATTTTTCCGCCTCCAACATGCGCTGGAGCACATCCGCCATCATCCACGCACCGGCGAGCTGCTGGCCGAGATCGTCGTGCAAATCCTGACCGATGCGGCGCTGCTCACGCTCGCTGATGTGGACCAGCTCCTCCTCCAGCCGCAACCGCGCAGCGATCTGCTCGGTGAGCGCGGCAGTCCGCTCCTGCACGCGCTGCTCGAGCTCCGCATTCAGCTCGCGGATGGTCTGCTCGGCCTCCTTGCGCTCGGTGATATCCGTGATGTCGATGATGATGAGCGG
The DNA here is from genome assembly GCA_040381795.1 of Verrucomicrobiaceae bacterium. Classification (GTDB taxonomy): domain Bacteria; phylum Verrucomicrobiota; class Verrucomicrobiia; order Verrucomicrobiales; family Verrucomicrobiaceae; genus Prosthecobacter. The sequence continues at coordinate 2,817 of JBEIGR010000312.1, forward strand.
CCCCTCTGGCGTCTTCACTTGGCTGAGGCTGATCTCCATCGGAAACGGCCCGCCGCGACGTCGCATGCCGTTCAAATGCAAGCCGCGGAATTTCTCCGAGCGGCCCGGCTGACGCAAAAACTCGCGCCGACACGCGGTGAAGCGATGGCGGCCCTCTGTGGGCAGCAGCACTTCAAAAGGCGCACCGATGATCTTCTTCCTCGGCAGGCCAAAGAGCACCTCGGTGCGTGCATTCGCCATGCGCACGATACCCTCGGCATTCAGGATGACGAAACCGTCCGGCGCGGACTCCAGCAGTTGATCAAACATGCGCCGGTCCACGTTTCGCTCCGTGATGTCGCGCGAGATCTTGGAGAAGCCGGTGATGCGTCCAGCGGAGTCGTTCAAAGGCGAGATCGACACCGAGATGTCGATCACGCGACCGTCCTTGCGCACGCGATGCGTCTCGTAGTGGTCGATGCGTTTGCCTTGTCGAATGTGACGACGGAAAACGGCCTCGTCATCCGCGGCCTCCAGAGGCCGCAGAAAGGCCACATTGCGTCCCACAGCCTCTTTGGCGCTGTATTGGAAGATGCGCTCCGCGCCGACATTCCACGTCTGGATCACGCCATCAAGACCGAGCGTGATGATGGCATCGTCGGAGTTTTCCACCACGGCAGCGAGGCGCTTGCGCGAGGCATCCGCCGCCACGCGTTCGGTGATGTCACGTGCGATGCCGCCGATCTGGTAGGGCTTGCCATTCTTGCGGCCCAAGATGATGCCGCGATCCGCCAGCCAGCGCACCTCACCCTTTTTTCCGATGACGCGGTAATGCACCTCGTAGTCCGGCTTTTCACCGCTGAACCACGCTCGCAGGGCCCGGCGCACCGCGGGTCGGTCCTCCGGATGAATACCCTCCTCCCACAGGCCCGGCTTCCGTTGCAACTCCGCCATGCATCGCCCCCAGATGCGCTCAAAGGCCGGGCTCACATAGGTGAAGCGAGCAGGATTCAGCTCCTTGAACCACAGCACATCGCCGATGTTCTCGACGAGCAATCGGAAGCGGGCTTCGTCAGGGAGCGCGGGTGTCATGCAGGAGAGCGGGGCATTGTGAAGGTTTGCAGGCAGTTTTCCATTAGGGCAATGGCAAGAAGAGTTCGCCATCAGCGAACGGCTGAGACGCTCGCAGCGGTGGTCGTTTCTGTCTCTTCAGTCCGTTTTGTCGCTTTTCACCGCCGCACCTTCTTCTCCACCTCCACCAAAACCAGCGCTCCCACCGCCACGCCGAGGATGCGCAGCCACACCGTGGCATCGAGTGGGGCGGTATGAAGATAGCGGTTCATCAAGGGCGCATAGGTGAAGACAAGCTGCAGCACCCCCGTGAGCCCGATGCCGAGCCACAGACGCGGATTGCTGAACCAGCCGATGCTGAAAATGCTGCGCCGCAGGCTGCGGCAGTTGATGAGGTAGGCGCTGGCCACGGCGACGACGGTGTTCACCACGGCTGTGCGGCACACGGCGATCGTCGAACCGGCATTTTGCTCGTAAAAGAACACCCAGTAGCTGCCGGCGAGCATGATCATCGAAACAAGGCCGGTGCGCATGAACATGGCGAAATCGAAGATCGGCGTCTTTTGATCGCGCGGCGGCCTGCGCATGATGTCGGCCTCCGGTGGCTCGAAAACGAGCATGAGGCCGAGCAGGATGGCGGTGGTCAAATTCACCCAAAGCAGATGCACGGGCAGCGTCGGCAGCGTGAGGCCGAAGACGACGCTGGTGAGCAAAATGAGCGCGAAACCCACGCTCACCGGCAGCGTCCACACGAGGAACTTGATGAGGTTGTCATACACGCCGCGACCTTCCTCGACCGCGGCGGCGATGGTGGCGAAGTTGTCATCCGTAAGCACCATGCTGGCCGCGCCCTTCGCCACATCGGTGCCGGTGATGCCCATGGCGATGCCGATATCGGCTTGCTTCAAAGCGGGGCCGTCATTCACGCCGTCGCCGGTCATGGCGAGGATGTGCCCGCGACTTTGCAAGGCCCGCACGAGCCGCAGTTTCTGTTCGGGAGCCACGCGGGCAAAGACGGCGGTGCGCTCCGCGATCTCAGGCAGGTCCGCGTCGCTGATCTCGGCCAGCTCACGACCACTGATGGCGGGCACGGTGTCCGCTCCGGCGATGCCGATCTGCTTCGCGATGGCCTGCGCGGTCACGGCATGATCTCCAGTGATCATTTTCACGCGAATGCCAGCTGCTTGACACTTCGCCACGGCAGCGATGGCCTCCTCACGCGGCGGATCGATCATGCCCTGCAAGCCGAGGAAGGTGAGGCCCTCGCTGACGTGATGATGCTCAAAATCACCGCTGACATGGGAACCATCACGACGGCAAAAGGCGATCACCCGCATGCCCTTGGAGCCAAAAGACCTCGCCACTTCACGAATCGCCTCCGTGTCGATGGCGACGAACTCGCCACGTGCATCGAGCATGTGGGTGCAGCGATCCAGCAGCTGCTCCAATGCTCCCGCTTTGTAGATGCGGCGGCCTTCCACATGATCGTGCAGTGTGGCGCGGAACATATGGTCGCTTTCAAAAGGTATCATATCCACACGAGGCGAGCCCGCATGGATCGCCGCATGGCGCAGACCCGCCTTCTCCGCCGCGACGAGCAATGCGCCTTCCGTGGGATCGCCCGCGATGCTCCACGCGCCGTCCTTTTCGATGATGGCGGAGTCGTTACAGAGCATCCCGGCATGCAGGCACTCGTGCAAAGCGGGCTTCGATGCAGCATCCATCGTGATTTGGCCCTGATGAATGGCACCGCGCGGTTCGTAGCCCGTTCCGCTGACCTCGAAGGTCTCGCCACCGGCATGGATGCGCTGCACGGTCATCTTGTTCTGCGTGAGCGTGCCCGTTTTGTCGGAGCAGATGACCGTGGTGCAGCCGAGCGTCTCAACGGCGGGCAGCTTGCGGATGATGGCACGGCGCTTGGCCATGCGGCTCACGCCGATAGCGAGCACGATGGTGATGGCGGCGGGCAGGCCTTCGGGAATCACGCCCACGGCCAGCGCCACGCTCGCCATGAGCATCTCGATCACGCTGCCGCCACGAATGAAGACGCCATACGCAAACAAGGCCGCGGCGAGCGCGAGGATGACCCACAGCAGCACGCCGCTGAAACGGGCGATCTTCCGCGTGAGCGGCGTGGTGAGATCCACAGCCTCCGCGATGAGAAAAGCCACGCGCCCCGTCTCCGTGCGGTCGCCCGTGGCCCACACGACGCCGGTGCCGGTGCCTGCGGTCACCAAAGAGCCCGCGTAGGCCATGTTCACGCGATCCGCGAGCACCGTGTCCGCATGCAGCGGATCAGGGCGCTTGCTCGCAGGCACCGATTCGCCGGTGAGGGAGGATTCGTCGATTTGCAGGCTCTTCGTTTCGAGCAAACGGATGTCCGCTGGCACACGATCACCGCCTGCGAGCATTACAATGTCACCCGGCACGAGCTCGACGCTGTTCACACGGATCTTTTTGCCATCGCGCCTCACTACCGCCTCCGCCACGACCATCTTCATGAGGGCTTCGAGCGCGCTCTCCGCCTTCGATTCCTGCAAAAAGCCCACGATCGCATTCACCACGACCACGATAAAGATCACCGACGCATCCACCCACTCGCCAAGAAACCCCGTCACCACCGCCGCGCCGATCAACACCAGCACCAACGGCGCCGTGAACTGCCGCGCCAGCCGCAGCCACGCCGACGTGCCACCGCGCACCTTCACGCGATTTTCGCCATAGCGTCTCAGCCGTTCCGCCGCCTCAGCGCTGGTGAGTCCATTTTCAAAAGACCCGCCCGTGAGCTTTAAAGCATCACAGGCAGCAAGATCGTGGGCAGTGGTCGCAGTCAATGAGGTGAAGTCATTCTGAA
>JBEIGR010000313.1:0-6713 GCA_040381795.1 Verrucomicrobiaceae bacterium
CAGTGGAAACGATGCGCTTGATGCCCGTGACCTGCTGGATGGCCTCTTCGATGCGCAGCACGATGGTCTCCTCGACCTCCTCCGGCGTGGCTCCGGGATAGGGCACATTCACGGAGAGGAAACGCGACGGCATATCCGGGAACACTTCCAGCGGAATGCGCCCCGTGAGCAGAGTCCACAAGCCCAACCCCATGATGGCGAGCATCAGGAGATTGGCGGCGACGGAGTTGCGAGCGAACCATGAAATCATGGGCGCATGGTCAAGAGTTCAGGCAAGGGGTCAAGATGAGCCATCGCCTGAAAAAAAGGCTCACGGCGTGGCCGCCACCCTCACCCGCATGAAGTTCCTCTCGGCTCCGGGTCCCAGGGCGGGCAACAGGCGGACGGTGACGAGGTTTGTGACGCCATCGCCGGTGGGCGTGGAGCTGAATTCTTGAGAGAAAGCGGGGCCGCTTTGCCAGAGGCTGAGATCGGGGCTGACCTCGACGGTGTAGCTGAGTTGCGGCGCATCGCTGCGGCGGAGGTATTGGTAGTGCAGGTAGGTGAGACCATCGCCAGGGTTGAGTGCGGTGGTGGCGACGGGCTGGCCGGACGTGCCCGGTATGCCGGGATGCTGGTTGAAGGCGTATTCGAGCAGCAGGGGGAGGCCGTCGCGATCGTCATCGGCGCTATTGTTGCTCAAAAGAGGCGAGAGGCCGTATTGCTGCTCCCAAGCGAGAGGCAGGCCATCGCCGTCTTCATCGCTGGCGGGATTCGTTGAGGCAGTGCTGGCGTAAAAATCATGCCAGCGTTGCAGCGCGGGTTGAAAGGCGGGGTTGTCGATATCGCCGATGTAAACCTCGTGATACTCGGCGCGGTAGGTGTTGAAGGCGAATTCCAGTGCCTCATTCGGCGTGCCATGCAGCGTGTTGGTGACGTGACCGTCGTTGAAGGGGCGCGTCCAGCTTCCGAGCATCTGAAAGCCATTCCAGGTGGCATCGCGTGAGTTGAAAAGCGCACTGCCAAAGCCGGTGACGGGTGTGGCACTGTAAGGCTCCACATTGGGTCCGGTGCGCCTGGCGGCGAGGTTTTCCATGAAGAAGCCCACGCGAGGTCGGGTGAGGCCGTTGAACTCGGCGAGCAACTGCAGCCGCATCCACTCGGAGGCGGTGACGCCGCTGTAGCTCGCGTCCTGAGCATCGGTGATGGGCCAGAAGCCGATCTGCACGAATTTGCCGGGGAACTCTTGTTGCAGCGAGATGAGTTCATCACGCACGGCGGCGAGCAGATTTTCGCGTGAGTAGCCCGGCAGATTGCGCAGGGGCGTGCTGTTCGGATCGCGGATGCCGGTGAAGCCGCCGGGCAGGTAGGGATCGAGCAGATCGAGCCGCGGATCATTTCGCAAAGCGACGCCGCCGCTGACGAGTGAACCCATCGCGTCGAGCAGCGCACGGCGTCGTGTGCGCAAATAAGGGTCCCAGGGCGTGGCACGCGTGAGGCCGGCATCGCTCCACGTTTGCACGCCGGGCGTGGTGGCGATGTAGGCGGGCTCGGTGGGCACGATGATGATCGAGAGCCGCTGGCCTGCGGGGAGTTTGTTGAGCAGGTTTTGGATGATGAAGAAGTCGTAATGCCCCGGCGTGGTGCCGCTCTCCACATCGCTCCACGAGACACGGAGGGTGAAGCCATCCACAAAGGGCAGCGAGCGGAGGTTCGCATCTCGCAGGGAGATGGTGCTGCCAAAGGTGGTGGTGTAGTTCAGAGGGCCGCCGCTATCGAGGATGAAGACGCCGCGAGGCCTGCTGAACTGAGCGGCGGCGGCGCTGGTATCCGTCACCACCATGAGCAACTGCGCTCGCCGAGTGTAGCTGCCATCGGAGAGGCTCAGTGTGATCGTGGCCGCACCGGTCTGACCACTGAGCGGCGATAGCGTGAGACTGCGAGAAGCACCACTGCCACCGAGCGTGATCGCGGCATCGGTCACGAGGCTGGTGTTCGATGAAAAGGCGGTCACGCGGAGATCGGCGGCGGATGTTTCGGCATCGTTCACCGTGAAAGCGAGGGCCGCTGGCGTGCTGCCGAGGGCGATCGAATGCACGGTGGGTAGTCCACTGATCACCGGCACGGCATCGCCACTCACCACATCGAGCACGAAGGCGATGCTACTCGTGTTCGTGCCGTCACTGACGGTCACGGTGATGGTGCTGCGACCGCTTTGCCCTGCGGTGGGTGTCACCTGAATCGTGCGGCCATAGGACTGACCTCCAAACACAATGCTGGAGACAGGCACGAGCGTGGTGTTTGACGAGGTAGCAGTGAGTGTGAGTGCTGTTTCAGCCTGCTCGGTGTCTTTGACGATGAGCGGCATGCTGCCATACACACTGCCTGCCGGGATCGTCTCACTGGCGATGGATTGGATCGTGGGTGCGGTGTTTCCCGGACCGGTGGCGGCCACGGTGAGGGTAAAAGCCGTGGCGGTGGTCTTGGTGCCATCGCTCACGGTGAGTGTGATCGTGCTGGTGCCGCTCTGCCCGCTCACCGGCGTGAGTGACACCGTGCGGCTCGTTCCGCTGCCGCCGAGTGCGATGTTTGCCAAAGGTAGCAGCGCGACATTCGATGAATCGGCGGTGACCGTGAGCGAAGCCGCTGGGGTCTCTGTATCGCTCACGTTGAACGCGATGCCATTCACTGCCGTGCCTGGCATGCTGCGCTGATCGGCGATCCAGGTGATCGTGGGCCGATGATTCACATTCGTGATCGACGGCGGCTGGATCGTGACTTGCAGAATGCTCGCCCTCGCGAGCTGGCCGTCATTCACGACGAGCGAGACCTCCACGGTGCCGCTTTGCCCAGGTGGTGCCGTGATGGTGAGCGTGCGATTGGCCCCGCTGCCGCCGAGCACGAGGGCGCTGTTGGGCAGGCGGGCATCATCCGTGGTGAAAGCCTGCACCGTGAGTGCCGTCGAGGCCGTTTCGGCATCGCCGAGTGTGATCGCCAGCGGGGCGGAGGCCGTGCCTGCGATCACCGTCGTACTCGATGCGACAGCCATCGTCGGCGTGGTATTCCCCGCGAAAGCCAGCACGCCATGCTGCGTGAACCACGCTCGTGCGATGGCATGGATGTCGGTGCGTTTGAACGTGGTGCTGATGATGTCATGACCGATGTCCTGATAGAGCAGTCGTTTGTTCGGCACGCCGTTGGTGGTGAGGATGTTTTGAAGGTTCACCGACTGCGAAGGCACGACAGTGGTATCTGCCGTGCCGTGAAACATCAAAAACGGGGCGGTGATGCCCTGCACCTCCTGCACAGCGGGTGTCGCCAAACCGGCATCGCTTTGCCCGGCGGTGCCACCCGCACTGATGCAGGCCGCTTTGACCTGCGTGGGGATTTCTCCAGCTAGCCCGGCACTCATGAACGAACCCATGCTGTGCCCAAACAAAGCCAGCCGCGTCATATCCACGCTCGGAGTCGCCGCGAGAATCTCGATGGCTCGACGTGCTCGGCGACTGTTCTCCGGGCAGTAACCTTCGTTGTCCGGTGGGTTCACCGAGCTGCCCACATGCGTGTATTCCGGGCCGATGCAGGCAAAACCCCAGCCCACGAGGATGTTCGCATGTTGCAGGCTGAAACCTGTCGGCGTGCCACCTTTGCCATGGCTGATGAGTACCGCAGGAAAGGGGCCGCTGCCTGTCGGCAGGCGGATGATGCCCGTCACCTGACCATCAGGCGCATCATACGTGAAGTTGTTGTTCGTGATCGTGAGGCCTGGCAGCGTCTGCGCAGCGAGTTCAGAGGCACACAGCAGTGTGAGAGCGAGGAGAAGTCGTTTCATACCTCATCTGTCGCCAGGAAGGAATGGCGGTGTGACAGCGGTGATTACTTTTTCGGCGCATCGAGCAGCTTCAAAGCCTCATCCAGTGCACGAAAGGCCTGCTGATGCCAGTGACGCTCGGAAAACTGCTGAAACTGCTCCCACAAGCGCAGCACCTCCGTCACATCGCGACCTTCCGTTTTCCAGCGGGCGAGGCCATCACGCACGCGCATGAGTTTATCGCGAATGCGGCTGCCGTCGCCGGGAAGCGTTGGCTGCGCCGTTTTCAGCGCCATCGCCTTGGTCTGCTGTTCGGCGCTGAGGACGGACTTCACCAGCAGCGTCATTTTGAGTCGAATCACCTTCACTTGGCCCTCCAGCACGCCGAGATCGGCGAACTTCGTGAGCACCGCCGCCTCATCAGGTTTCGGCGCGGCCAGCATCGTCACCAGCTCACGCTCCGCATGATGCATCTGCGCCTGCAAGGGCCGCATTTCGTTTTGGAGTGGAGCTAGGCCACTGCGCAGTTTTTCACGCTGCGTGTCATCGAGGCCGAGCGTGGCCGCATGGGGCAAAACGACCTCGGGTGGCAGCATCTGGTCCAGTAGGCCGCTGCCCGTTTGAGCCTGGGCGAGGCCCCCGAGCATCAGCGTGACGAGGTAAAGGTGGCGGATGAGTTTCATGGCTTGAGCAGTTGGTTGATGTCGTTCGTGAGGCGGTCGATCACCGCATCGCCCGCGAGTGGCTCGGGCGTGGCATTTTCCGCCAGTAGCGCATCGCTGGGCGTCGTCCAGATGTCGTCTTCAAAGAGCACCTCCAGTGCGAGATCCGGCTCCGCAGTGGGCTGCATCCACAGCAGCATCGAAGCCGCGACCATGCAGGCCATGGCTGCCGCAGCGAGCCATCGCCAGGGGGCGGTGTGGCGAGCCTCACGGCCTCGCAGCACGCGATCAAACGACGGCACGCGGCGGCGCTCGTCATCGCGGAGTTCATGGAGTCGTTGTTCGAGTTTCATGCGTCATCAGGGTGGAGTTGGAGAAGGTCGCGGAGCTTCGTTTTGCCGCGTTCATAATGCTGGCGAGCCGAACCGGGCGAGATGCCCATGACCCGCGCTGCTTCATCGAGTTTCAAATCATGAAAAAAAACCAGCCGTAGCGTCTCCGCCTGCCGGGCGGGCAGAGATTTCAGCGCCGCACGCACCTCCGCGCATCGTTCACGCCGATCCAGCGCCTCACCGGCGGAAGGCGTGGACGCCGCAGACTCCTCCGCATGCTCCAGGCCCACAAAACGCAGCCAGCGGCGCACGCTCCAGCGCTGGTGATCCAGCGCCGTGAGGCGGATCACCGAGAAAAGCCACGTCTTGAAGGCCGAGCGGCCATCGTAGCGGGCGCGTTGATCGAGGACTTTGTGATAGCTCATGTGCAGCACCTCCTCCGCCGTCTCCTCCGCCCCGCGACAGCACGCCAAAGCCCAGCCCCAGCACTCCTCGTGCAGGCCGCCCAGCATTTCGCGCAAGCGTTCAGATTCAGCGTCAGACATTCAATGGATGGAACTTATCTCCACCCTTTGTCGTTTCTCGGCAAAAGCGGTGTGACAGGATTTTGGCCTCAATTCCGGCTGGATTTGGTTCTTTCTGTTCAGGCCGCCCCTACGGGATGGGAATCACTGCCGTGGTAGAGCCTTGCCCTCTTTGGCGTTAATCCAAAACCATGTTCGCACGCTTTATACTTCTCCTGTCACTCGCCACCTCACTGACCGCGGAGGACATCGCCTGGCAGATTCATTACGAGGCCAAGTCTCTTCCGGTTGAGCCGTGGAAGGTCACCGGCACTCCAAAAACCACGATCGAGGCCGAGGGCCTGCGATTGACCGATGATGACAAGGCGTTCGCGAACTTCCGCGCCGTGTGGAAGCCTAGCGCAGATGAGGAAATCATTGTCGAGGTCGTGGCGAAGGTGCTCGCGACGACAGGCTCGCAAAAGAACAAGACCTCCGCTTCGCTTTGGCCGTGGCGCGACGGGGCTCCGGTGTCCGTGCTCGTCAGCGATGGACGACATCAGGAAGGACTCGTGCTTTTCGCGAATCAGGCGGCGAGTCACACAGACCGCTTCATCCCGATGGACACGACGAACCGCTTCCACACCTACCGCCTCGTCATTCGCGGCACGGACATGGAGATTTGGGTCGATGGCGTGAAGAAGGTGGAAGGCCAGGGAGCGTTCTGGAAGCCTGCGGACTCGCCGGAGGCCTTCATCCAGTTCGGATCGAGCGCCAAAACCGCCACGGGCGAGGCGATCTGGCAGTCGGTGAAGCTCGGGACGCGCAAAACGACCGCGCCTTTGCCGCCATCGCCGATCAAGCTCACCCTGAGCGAGCCATGGGACATCCCACGCGACGACATCCGCCAGACGCGGCCTTATCTTTACGACATGGGCAGCGGACTGCTCCTCATGAGCGTCGCTCAGGGGCCGGATGCCTTTTATGAACCGTATGGGCTGCTCAAATCGACCGACGCAGGCAAAACATGGACACCGATCCCCGGACTCGACAAACTCGACACCACGCCGCTGCCCTGTATGCGGCGCCCCGATGGAAAAATTCTCGCCGTGTCACGCTGGACACGCACGCAGCCGGACGGACGCGTCACGGGCAAAACCGTGCACCTCAATGCCGATGCGACGAGCTTTGAGATGATCGACACCGAGATCCGTTTGCCAAAAGAGTTCACCAACGAGTCCAAAGGCGATCAAATCATCTGCGAGCGCCACATCTGGAACGACGCCGATGGCGGTGCGACGATGGTCGTGTGGAGTCGGAAGGCCGTGAAGCTACCCGATGGCCGCAACAACACCGTGCGCATGTCCCACCTCATGCGCAGCACCGATGAAGGCAAGACGTGGACCTACTTCAGCACCATCGGCCC